>JANXAM010000014.1:0-44736 GCA_025062155.1 Gloeomargarita sp. SKYB120
GAGATGGCTTCTACCGCCTTCTTACGCAAATCATAGTTATATGGTCTGGGCATTTTCTCACTCCCTAGCAACACGTTTATTATATGACAACCTTAAAAAGCTTGGCTATAACTGTACCCAACTCATCAATAACTTTCCTAACAAGCCCACCGTATAACCATTCATGATCACTTTGCTTTCCCATGACAACTACAATCAAATACTTAAAGCTCACTTGAGGTAGGTCAGTAAACAATACTACATCACCTGGTTTGCTGCCATTAGGCTATGTACGAAATCAAATAGTCTTGGCCTACTGTAGCAGCAACTGCACCAATAGCAGAATCAGGTGCAAAGTGCCTTTCAGGATAAGATGATATAACAATCGTTTCTAGTTCGCTTGCACAAATATTACCATACCCCAAGGCAATAAATTTGCCGGATTTAATTTCCTTGAACATTTTTGTTCCTACGGAATGTGATGCGCCAGCTCGCTTGTAGAAGTTGCTCACAGTTATTTCCTATACCCCTTACTTTATTAGTCTAGAGATGAATTGTGAAAGCGAACTGTTCCTTTAACAAGAGTTTAACATTACCCAGCAACCTGACTTGGACCCTTGTCCGCATCGAGTCCGAAGGACGGCTATCCCTACCGCCTTAGCCAT
This sequence comes from Gloeomargarita sp. SKYB120, assembly GCA_025062155.1. Lineage (NCBI taxonomy): Bacteria > Bacillati > Cyanobacteriota > Cyanophyceae > Gloeomargaritales > Gloeomargaritaceae > Gloeomargarita > Gloeomargarita sp. SKYB120. The sequence continues at coordinate 645 of JANXAM010000014.1, forward strand.
AACACTGGCCTAACATAGACATAGAAGGAGTTGGTCACAAAGGATCATGTTTTACTTTGACCCGTTGTACTTGATATTGGCGCTGCCGGCTCTCGTGCTTGGCTTGTGGGCGCAGATGCGAGTACAGTCAGCGTTTCAACGCTATTCGCAAGTAGGGACTCGGTTCACAGGGGCACAGGCAGCCCGTCTGTTGTTGGATCGCTATGGCTTAAAAGGCGTGCGGGTAGAACGAGCATACGGTTTTTTAACCGATCACTACAATCCTTTGACGCGGGAGTTGTGCCTGAGTCCAGCGGTGTATGATGCGCCAACGGTCGCTGCTGTAGGGGTGGCCGCCCATGAAGCCGGTCATGCCTTGCAACACGCAGAAGGTTATGCCCCGTTGCAATTTCGCTCAGCGATTGTGCCAGTTGTGGCGTTTGGCAGTTGGCTGGGGCCGATCCTGTTCATGGTGGGGTTTGTTTTCAGCGCCCTGCGCATCTTGGCCTGGATTGGGGTACTCATTTTCGCCGCATCTGCCCTGTTTGCCCTGATTACATTGCCGGTGGAGTTTGACGCCAGCAACCGCGCCAAGAAACTGCTGGTGGCCGAAGGGATTTTAGCGCCCCAGGAAATGGTGGGGGTCAATGCTGTACTGGACGCAGCAGCGTTGACGTACGTGGCGGCGGCGATTCAGGCCATTGCCAACCTGCTGTACTACGTGCTGCTGTTACTGGGCAACCGGCAACGCGAGTAGCTGGAGAATTTCCTGGGCAATCCCTGCGGCGCCCCCGCCCCGTGCGACCCGTTCTCGGCCATTGCGCCGACAGCGTTGGTGATACAGTTCATCGTCCACAATCTGATGCACTAAGTGGGCCGCTTGTTGTAATTCCCTGTCGCCAGCGGGACCTTGGCCAACCGTTTGCACCGAACATCCCAGTAGTCGCATTTGCGCTTCGGCAAACCGGTACGTAAACTGCGGCCCACGCCCAGGAATCTGTATCACGGGTTTACCCAACCCCACTGCCTGCTCAATGGCTGTGCCGGCCATGCCCACGACCACGCGGCTCGCCCACAGAATGTCTGCAAATTGCGACCGGCTGTAGTGAATGACCCCCTTATGGCACTGGAGTTGTCCTTCCTGGTGCAACCATCCTTCAGCCTGGGCAAGTTCACTCAGCACTGCATCGGTGAAGCCAGGTACGAGCGCGGCCCACACCTGCACCTGGGGACGGATAGCGAACAGATAGCGACAAAAACGCAGTAACAACCGGAAATTGTCGGTGGCTTCGGGCAAACGACTGCCTGGCAAGAGCGCAACAACAGGATATGCATTGTGGACATTGATTGGCTGGCCGCTGGGTTCTAGTCCGTCCATGATGGGATAGCCGGCAAAGACGGCTTTGACCATACCCTGTTGCTGCAACTGTTTCGCCGTCAGACTATCGCGTGTGAACACTTTGCGACATCGGGGCGCTGTCAATCCCCACCAGGTTAGCGCTGGTAGTTGCAATCGGCCTTCGTAATAACTGGATGTGGACACGATAAACGCCACGTAGGGCCGACCAGACAGGCGGGCAAAGGTCAAGGGAACACCGTCGCCCACCGCCACCAGCAGGTCAGAATGGGGAGCCACCCGTTGCAACGCCTGCCATTGCTGCCAGGTCAACTGGGGTAGTCCCGCTAGCACGTCCTGCACCAGCACCAGCGGATTCATATAAACCAGGCCCCCCGATGGCAATGCCCGCACCGGCCCCACAACCGGAATGTCCAAGCGCCGGTAGGCCTGCCCCAACCCCACCAGCGGTAATGCCAGAACGTCTGCTCCCCCTAACTGGCGACAGGCATCGGCAATCAAACTGGCGTTTAAGTCTTCTCCATGCCCATTGCTGAGAAATAGCAGCCGCGCCATCTATTCCCAACCGGCCCAACCGCTGGTTATCAATGTCTTCAAGGCTTGTAGCCAGTCCCGCACTTGCGCCTGCCGCGTTTCAAAGGTCGCTGCCATCCACAATAACACCACACCAGCCGCTAACCCCAGCACCCAGATGAAAAAGCTATGGGTCGTGACAAACATCCAGACTTGGATCAATGCTTGCAGGGCAAAGACGAGCGTTCCCACCCACAGATAAGCCCGCACTCGTCGCCATAGACCCAACCCCGCCAGCGCCAATCCCAACGCCATCGTCAGCAATCCTGGTCCCCAAGCTCCTTGCGTTTCCCAAATCAACGTTGCCCCGATCAATCCCGTCGCCCAACATCGCAGTGCGTGGCGTTCTTCCCGTGTGTCCGCCTGCCGCCAATAGACATCTACCTGCGCCACATACAGCATTGACACGCCGATGATCAGGGCATAGGCCAAAAATGATGACCAGTCTTGCTCCCGCAGAAACTTGAACAATCCCCAATCCAGCAGCAGCAGACTGACATAGCTCCAGCGCAAGTTATCCTTGGCGGCCCAGGCGTAAAATGCCGCTGTCACCAGTAGATTCGGCCAGGTCACCCAGTTCCCACCGGCCATCCAGCCCAACAGCAACACCGTCCCCCCTGGCACCGCCCATCCCACCGCCTGCCAGCGCTGTTTTTCCGGCCATCCCCACCGTTCCCAAGGGGCGCTCACGAAAAATAAGCCCAGCAAACTGCCCATGGTCCCCGCCCAGGCGGCTAACGTCGTCTCCGCTACCAGCACCATCAATATATCGCCTACTGCTGCTAGAAATATCGCCGCCCCTGCCCATACCCATGGCCCTTGATGCCGCCCGTACCCCAAGGCATAAACGCTGCACAGCAATAGGACAATGGCATTACCTACAACACCACTTTGACTCGTAGGAAAGCCCAAGCGAATGGCTGCCAGCAGCACCGCCAATCCCCAGTGGGCATGTCCCAGGTAGAACGCCACTGCCGGTGCAATGACCCGGGCCCCCCAGCGTTGTAGGCCAACGTAGGCATAACTCAGCAGCATCGCCAACGCCGCCAATGCCATCCAGCCATCGCCCGGTTGTCCCGCCGGTTGTTGCAGGAGCCAATAGACCAGGAATTGATAGAGTCCTAACGAAATCGCCCCCCAACCGGTGTAGGTCAGCCATAGACTGAGCGAGCGCCAGCGCTGGATACTCAACACCACCAAGCCAAAACCCACTGCCGTCCAACCCGTTAAATCTGTCAAGGGTGTTCCCAGCCCTACGACCAAACCAATCGTGACGTAGAACAGGGGAATGACCATCACCCAGCGAGACGGTAATTGCCGCCGAAGCAGCACCAGCGCCACTAGACCCAAAACGGTATTGCCCAGCGCCAACACCAGCCAGCGGTCCGCCGTTGCCAGTACAGCGCCGACTCCCAGGGCTGCTTCCAATCCCAGCACCAGCATCCAGCCGACCCAGCCTTGCACGCGTTGATACAACCGGTAGGCCAGCCCTAGATTGACAATTCCCAGGCCGGTGAGCGTGCGGACAACAGTGCTGGTATCCGGCAAAACACCTGCGGTATAGGCGGGGGAAATCGTGTACACTGCCCCGAACAGCAGCCCCCCACTCACCACGGCTGCCCAATCATCGGCAATCCAGGCGTAAAGCTCTCGATGTAAAGCCAAATAGTGGCGGCCCGCCCACACCAGCAATAAAAACCCCGTCTCGAGTAGTGTTGTGATGACTCCCAGCTCATCGGGGATCAACCGCAGCCACAGCCACCAGCCCAGCGACAGCGTCACCCAGCCGGTCAGACCATTCGGCCATTGCCAGGCATTGAATGCGGTTATCACTGCTGCTAACCCCAACGCCAGCGTTCGCCATTCATCCGGCATCCAAAGCGCCACCAACCCCGCACTCACAGTTGAAATTCCCAGCCACCAGCGCGGTAATGGGCACGGCGGCTGCCAGGCCAGAATACTCAACGCCAAGGGGGGGAGCAGTCCGCTCAGCAACCAGGCATTTGAGGAACTCATGAGCCACTGTCCGTAACCCAGCGCCATGAGCACCAACCCCACCGGCCAGCCCGTTTGGCGCCAGCGATGCTCTGTACAGCACCAGCACCATTCCCCCGCCGCCCCTATGAATAAAAGCAACGCCCAAATCTCGCTCGGTAATTCAGGCGCCAGCCGGTCAACGGCAAATAACACGGCACTCCACGTCAAGGCTTGCCCTAGATAGACCCAACCGAGATGAACCGCTGGTTGTCCCCGCCCCCACCCCCACAGGTACAGAGCACAACTGCCCCAGACCAGCACCCGCCAAGTGGGATTGGCCAGGCTGAGCACACACAAAGCCGCCCCTAACGCCAGGGCAAACCATCGGCCATCACGAGCAAAATCGGCATTTCCCCGGCGCTCCCACCACTGGCTGACCGCTAAGACCACTCCCAATGCCGGTAGCCACAGCACACTGAGCAACACCATTGGCATCCCCAACGTGCCCCCGACCCGTTCCGCTGTGGTCAGGACTGCATCTCGTCCCGTTGCTGGAATCGCTGTCCACAGCAGCCACCAGGCTTGAAGTTGCAGCAATCCCAAACCCCAAATCCCTATCCTGGCACGGGTTTGATGCACCCACCGGTAAATCAGCGCCCCTAGCACCAGCACCATGCCGGCTGCTGACCATGCCCATTCCGCGCCCCAACTGGCCCACAACCATCCCGCCCACGCCAGCGGCCAGCCTACCCACTGCGGTCCCAACAGCACCAACAACCCACCGCTCCCGCCCACTGCCAAAGCCAATTCTCGCGCTGACCAACCCAACGTCCCAATGGCCCGCACCAGCAACAGCCCCACGCTCCCAGCAACCGCTATTTCCGGCCATTGCCAGCGCCTTTGCCGCAGCAGCACTGCCGTTGCCAAGCCCACACCCAGATACACCGCGCCGTAAATGACCACCGGTTGCGGCCAGTACGATTGCAGCCAAACTAACGCGAGCGCTACACCCGCCGACCGGTTCTGCCCCAGTAACCACCATCCCAAACCGGTTAGTATCAGCCCTGAGCCGATGGCGACTGCCAATTGTTCCTGCCACAATCCCAGCCCATCCATCGCCCAGAAGTTAATGGGAATCAACAGTAACGTCAGGCTCTGGAGTAAAGTCGTTGTCAAAGGCACCCGGTTCGTACGCCGTAACCGCCAGGTCAGACCGCCAAACGCCAGTGTGTACAGCGCCACAAGGGCGTACTGCCCGACCCGGCCCAAGACATCCCAAACGCTGACCACCAGCACCACCGACGACAGCACCACCAAAAACACTCCCACAAGTCCCAGCCAGAGAATGCTCAGCTCGGCTTGCAGGGATTGCAACAGCGCTGGTGGTTGAGCGACAGATGCCACCGGTTCAGTCACGACAGAAACCACTCCTCGGCGCTGGTTGGCCACTCTTGTCATGTACGGAATGAGCAGAATATCTACCAATTGCCCGATGCCGCCCAATCCGAAGGTAAAAAACCACAGCAATCCCCAGCCTATTTGCCCTAGGTAGAGCCGGTGCAGGCCGCACAGTCCCACAAAGCCCAATGCCCACAGTAGATAGGCTGTTCCTATGGATAGGGGCTGAACCGCTCCGCCTAATCGTCCAGGTTCCGTCACGCGAGACGACCTTGGCTCTACCAACGACGGAATTTCCCTGAGCGGTTGCGTGAGATAGTCCTGGCAAAACCAGGCCAGCTGCTTGTCCGATAGCAACCCAAGTTGTAGCCAACGTTCTAACCCCCCTAACAACTGTTCCGGCAACTGGGAGAAAACCACTTTCCCTTCGACTGGCGCCGTCACCAAACCCAATTCTGCCCAGGTCTTCATCCCTTGAATCACTCGGGGAATTTGGGCAGTAGTCGTGATGTTTAGCGTTAAATCAATCGTCCGCGCCCCTCGCTGGATAATCGCTAGGTTTAGGGTTGCACCTTCCCACAATCCCCGCTCTTGCCAGTCTTGTAACCCCGCCACTAGCGCATCCGCCGATTGGCTGGAAAAACGCAACACATATCCTGCGGCTGGGGACATAACCCACTAGGGCGAGTTGCTCTTAGATATACCATATCGGTCTAGGTTAACCAAGCTGAACGGGCAAAGCAGCTTTAAGATGGATAGCCAGATGAACTGCGTGGAGTCTTTTATGGAATGGTTCAACCGCTGGGTAATGCCCTTGCTCCTAGTCCTGATGTTCGGGGTAGCGTTAGTTGCCGTAACGGCGCGTTCCTTTTTACCAGGAGACATGGCAGCGCCAGCACCGACGGGTGTAATTTTGCTGAGCGTTCTCAAAATGATTTGCGTGCTGTAGCTAAGTACAGAATGCTTGGCACGAGCAACCGCTGAAATCTTTGAGCAGCCGGCCTTAATTCCGGCGTGCCTGTGACAATCTAACTGTTTTCAGCTATAAATAGCTAAGCCGCTTCAGTTTGTTAGAAAAATGGGAGAAAAACCAAGGGCGGGGCTGCGCCCTGCGACTCCTAGCAAACATTGATGGCTCAGCTATAGTAGGTTCTGATGGCTCTTTGCCCACCCTGACCACCTCTCAAATAGGTTGCTATATCTCCTACTAGCAGATTAGAAACTTAACCTTTCACTAACAAAAATTTAACCCTAATATAACTACTATATGCACCTTAGCCTGATACAACTAACCCCTGTTGGCCATTGATTGCATCGCTAGGAAACTATGTCTGTTTCACTAACTCATGCAACGGTTTATACAGAGACTTTTGATATTTTCACAGACCCTAGTAGCACAACGTTTGTGACCCACCAGTCCCCTGTTGCAAATGATAGCAATGTAGCTACTGTAACTGCCTTTTCGTTGGTTGGTGAACAAACCGTGCAGTTCAGTAGTATCCTTAGCGAAACTAAAACCGGTGGCCTAACGCCTCCTATCGTCAATAATTTTGACACGAATCTGGGGACAGGTTGGCAAGTTTTTAGTGTAGATAGTGATAAAGCAAACACCTGGTTCTTTACCCTTGCTCAGGGCGGTCGTGCTGAAGTTAACGGGTTTGGTGACAGCGCGCCGGCTAATGATTGGTTAATTTCACCCCCTGTCAATTTGGATATCTTCAGTCAAGAGATTGTTTCCTTCACGACGTTTACCCAGTTCACTGACATTGGGCTACCCGTCAGTCAACAGCTACGATTTCTCTACTCCACCAACTACAGCGGTTCAGGGGACCCCAGCCTGGCCACCTGGATACCCCTGTCCTTTACACTGCCAGCTGCCAATAGCCAGGTGGATACCTTCTCGGGCAATATCGATCTAAGTGGTATCACTGGTAGTAAGGTCTATTTCGCCTTTCAGTACAAATCTTCGGGTACGGGAGCGAACACCTCTACCTTGTGGCGCATTGACAACTTTAATCTTAGGGATGCGGAGCCTGGTTTCTCGATTGTGGAAACTGATAATGTGACTGCGGTTGTTGAAGGGGGTGTTTCTGATAAGTACGAAATTGCCCTCATTCGCAATCCCTCTGCGCCCGTACAGGTTACGGTCAACCCTAATCCCGATTTACTCTTTAGTACCGATAATGTCAATTTTTTTAGCACAGTGACCCTCACGTTCACCAGTGGCCTTCGACCGCAAAGTGTGTTTGTTAAGGCGGTTAATGATACGACAGCAGAAGGCTTTGAACGTGTAACAATTACGCATACGGTTCGTACTAGCGACCCCAGCTACAGTCTTCTCTCGGCACCTACATCTGATCATTAATGACGACCGCATCACCCCCATCTATGAGATCCAAGGGGCAACCCATACGTCAATCGCCAAGGGTTTACCCATCAAAACTCAAGGGGTTGTGACCGCGAAAGCAAGCAATGGTTTTTACCTGCAAGACCCTGTCGGTGATGGCAATCCGGCCACGTCTGACGGGATTTTTGTCTTCACGGGTAGCGGTTCACCTATCCTGAGCACGATTGCTGTTGGGAAAAGCTATCAGGTCAGCGGCAAGGTGACCGAGTTTGGCACCGGTCTCAATCTCACCATTACTCAGATAACGAGTCCGACGGTCACGCCGATTGCGTCGCTTGGGACAGTGACGCCCACCGTCATCGGAGCGCTGGGCGGTCCGGGTGTGCGTGTTCCGCCAACGCAAGTAATTGATGATGACAATTTCACGGCCTTTGAGCCTGCAACGGACGGAATCGATTTCTTTGAGTCCCTTGAGGGGATGGTGGTTACTATCCGTAATTTCGTGGCGGTTGCACCGACGTTTGGTTCTGGGAATAATGCCAACATTTGGGGACTCTCTGATCAGGGCAAAGGTTCAACTGGCTTGAGTTTGCGGGGGACGAGCAACATTGCCCCTGGAGACTTTAATCCTGAAAAAATCCAAATCCGTCAAAACGACACGATTCTCCCCGGTTTTGCATTCCCAAATGTCAATGTGGGGGACCGCCTAGGGGATATAACGGGTGTTGTAACCTACAGCGGTGGCAATTACGAAATTATCCCCATTCAGCCCTTCAGGGTCGTGAATCCTACGGCTTTGACACCGGAAGTGACAACCTTCCCCAGGCTCGCCAATCGGAGCAACCAACAGTTACTCATTGCTAGCTACAACGTGCTCAATCTTGACCCTAATGACAACGATGGGGATACGGATATTGCGGATGGGAGGTTTGCAACCATTGCCCGGCATATTGTTAATAACTTAGCTGCCCCTGATATTATTGGTTTGCAAGAGATTCAAGACAATAGCGGGAGAGTGGATGATGGCACGACGTCTGCTACCGTGACTCTCCAGACACTGGTTGATGCTATTGACTTGGCCGATGATGGCCGGTTAAACGGTAGCTTGGTTTATCGGTTCATTGACAACCCCTTTATTATCAATAACCAGGTAGGGGGTGAACCAAGTGGGAACATCCGCACGGCTTTCCTGTACAATCCAGCGCGGGTTGCGGTGGTTCCCAATTCGGTGGGGACGCTTGACCCCAATGGTAACTTCACCCAAAGCCCCGTTAATTTCTTCAATAGTCGTCCGCCGCTGGTAGCCCGTTTTGTCTTTCTCCCTAACGGGCAGGAACTTACGATTGTGAATAATCACTTCACGTCAAAAGGCGGTAGCGCACCTTTGTTTGGCACCGTCCAGAATTTTGCCGCCTTGCAGGAAGACACCAACGTGAATGCTGGGTTGGCAAACCGTCGTCTCCAGGCCCAGGCGGTGGCAAACTATCTCAACTTTGTGCGCTCCCGCAACCCCGATGCCAACCTGGTGGTGCTGGGAGACTTAAATGAGTTTGAGTTTGTGTCACCGCTACAGATTGTGGCGGGCACCTTGCAGAGCAGTCCCGATGGTTTGAGTGTTACGCCGACGAGACAACCGGCTTTTATGCGGAATTTGATTGACACTTTGCCCGAAAATGAACGCTACAGTTTTATTTTTCAAGGAAATTCCCAGTCCCTAGACCACATCTTGGTATCCACCAACCTCGAAATCAACGCCAAGATTGACATTGTCCATGTCAATAGTGAATTTGCAACGACGCCGAGTACCGCTAGTGACCACGAGCCACTCGTCGCGCTCATCAATTTCACCATCAGGGGGACGACGGGCAACGACGTTCTCACGAGTGGGGATACGGATGACGTCATGGATGGGGACACGGGTAGCGACACACTGGATGGTCGTGGCGGGGATGATGTGCTCATCGGTAGTTCCGGCAATGACCGGCTGTTGGGTGGACTAGGCAATGATTTACTCAGTGGCGGCTCCGGCTCTGACGAGCTTTTGGGTGGGCCGGGAAATGATGTCCTTGATGGGGGGTCTGGCTTTGATGAACTCACCGGTGGTCAGGGGAATGATGTCCTTGATGGCGGTTCCGGTTTCGATACGGTTATTGAAGGGTACACCGGTTCCAGCGATGGCCAATACCTGATTACAGACCAGGCCATCATCCACAGGAATGCAGCCGGTACAGCCCTCGTACCTGACGGTCTCGGAGAAGATACGCTCATCAGCATCGAAAGGGTAGTCCTTACCGGCGGCAACGGCAATGAAGTTTTCGACGCCAGTGGATTCAGTGGTGTATTGGGTGTGGAGTTGAACGGGGGGGCTGGGAACGATGTACTCGTTGGCGGTTTCGGGACGGATGTGCTTACCGGTGGTGCTGGGAGTGACCGCTTTGGGTTCACCGCCAGCGCTGCGTTTAGTGCTTCGGCCCACAACCCTGACGTGATTACGGATTTCGACCCCAATCAGGATTTCCTTGTGCTGAGCCGCACGATGTTTGATGGCTTCGTTGAAGGGACTGCGAGTGGCACGCTGCTCAGTGGTGGCACGCCCGTAAGCAGCGGTGATTTTGCCGTTATCAACGTTCCCTTGTCCCAGGAGCAGGCCGTTGCGGGTAATGCCACAGCTCTAATTGTGTACAACCAGCAAACGGGTCACTTGTTCTATAACCAGAATCGGGGCGTGGCCGGCTTTGGAACTGGCGGCCTGTTGGCCACACTGGTGGGTACCCCCAACCTGACTGCTAGTCGGGTCTTACTCGTCCCCTGAAGCGCCGGTCGTTGACGGCCTGCTTATGCTACTGTTGACGGGACGCTCTCAGAAGGGAGTGCGCAAGTGGTGCAGCCTATTGCCTCCTGGCGCATGGGTTGCCGGCAATGAGTTCCCCCCAGGCGCGACCGGAGTTGCCGCTGGCGCTGGTGGAAACCTCGTTTTTGGCGAGTGCAGCTAGCTTGGCCTGGTTGACGAGTTTTTACCTGGGTTTGACGCCGGTGCTGCGGTTGTTTCTGCCGATTCCGTTGGCCATGGCGACCCGTCGCTGGGGGCATCGCTGGGGCTGGCTGGGATTAATCACCACGTTTTTGCTCCTGTCGGTGTTGATGGGACCGCCCCGTGGGTTGGCCTATATCCTGCGCTACGGCTTCCTGGCGGTTATGCTGGGCTATCACTGGCGCCGCGGCACAGGTTGGGGGATGACCATCCTGCAGGCAATTGGCGTGGGAACGGTGGGTTTTTTTGCCCAGATTGGCGTGCTGTCGGTTTTGGTGGGGGAAGACCTCTGGCTGTACATCACCAACCAGGCCACGGGGGCGCTGGAATGGCTCCTGGACCGGCTGGGGATTCTCTGGCAACCAACGGTCTGGGCGATTCAAATGGCAACGGTAGTGCTGGTGATGCTCAACACGGCGGTCTATACCTTGGTGGTGCAATTGATGGCCTGGGCGCTGCTGGAGCGATTGGATGCACCCGTTCCCCCCCCACCGGTTTGGCTGCGGGCTTGGTTGGGCTTGGATGAACCATGATCCAAACCCATAGCCAGCTTCTTCAGGTAGCCGATTGGTGCACCCAGGTGCAAAGGCAGCCCCCCGCCTTGATTTGCGTGCTGGGATTTACGGAAACCGCTTTGCGCCCAGGGATTTCCGCTGCTGGGGCTACCCCCTGGTCGCGACGGTTTACAGCCGCCGCCGATGCAGAGTTTTTAATCCATGGCCCCTGTTCCCAACCGGTGTATCCCCTACCGCCCTTGACGGCTGGGGTTTCGCCGGTGTACATCACGCGCGCCCTGGTACAGGCCCTGGACCTACCGGTGCGTCTGGTCAACGCGGGGTTGCCAGTGCCGCTGTCTGTTCCGGCTATGTCCCTGGGTCCGGTGCTTGCCCGCTGCGTCAGTACGGGAAACGCCATGGACCGGGCTGCTGTGGATTTACTCTGGCGACAGGGATGGGAGCTGGGAAAACAGCTATTGCAGTCACTTCCGCGGCCCTACTACGTCATCGGGGAATGTGTGGTGGGAGGAACAACGACGGCCCTAGCGGTATTGACGGGGTTGGGGTGGCCAGCCCAGGGACGGGTCAGTAGCAGCCATCCCAAGTGCAATCACGCCCAGAAATGGCACCTGGTGCAAACGGGTTTGCACCATTGCCGTGGCCAGTTGGGCGATCCCTGGTCAGTGGTGGCCGCCCTGGGTGACCCCATGCAGGTGGTGGTGGCGGCCATGACGCTGGCGATGCACCAGGATACTCCGATTCTGTTGGCGGGGGGAACGCAAATGCTGGCGGTGTGGGCCTTGATCCAGGCCATCGCCAACCACGAAGCTTTGCCCTGGCAACCCGAACGAGTCCTAGTCGGCACGACCAGTTGGGTGGTTCAAGACCCCAGCGCCCAGGTCGTTGCCTTGGCGCAGGCGCTGCAAGCACCCTTAGCAACGGCTAACTTGAATTTCCAGGCCTCCAGCTATCCGGCACTGCGGGCCTATGAACAGGGCTTTGTCAAAGAGGGGGTCGCCGCCGGAGGATGCGCAATCGCAGCCCACCTGTATCGTGGCTGGGGGAACGCCCAAGTGCTGGCTGCTGTGGAAACCCTGCTCAAGCAGTCGGCAACGCTAGCTTCACCAGACGGCTGACCAGTTCCGGGTAGGGAATCCCGCTGAGTTCCCAGAGCTTGGGGTACATGCTGATCGAGGTAAAACCGGGGATGGTGTTGATCTCGTTGACAATCCAGCGGCCCTCGGGGGTCAAAAACCAATCCACCCGCGCCAGGCCTCGCCCCTCGAGCACCTGAAAAACCCGCAGGGACAGGCGCTGGACTTCAGCCACCTGGTCGGGCGTGAGATCCGCTGGCGCTTTCAGCAACGCGCCCTGGGCGTCCAGGTATTTGGCGGCGTAGGAATAGAACTCGTGCTGGGGGATGATTTCGCCAGGAACCGACGCCTGGGGCGGCGACCCATCCAAAATGGCGCATTCGATTTCCCGTCCCACAATGGCCTGCTCCACCAGCGCTTTGGCGTCGTACCGCCAGGCCAGGGCCAAGGCCGGACCCAATTCATCAGCAGTATGGACTTTGGTGATCCCCACCGACGACCCCATGTTGGCCGGTTTCACAAACAGGGGCAACCCCAACTGGGCGACCAACGCTTGCGGGTCGACCGTCTCCCCGCGCCGGTAACAGCGATGGGGGGCCACCGCCAAACCCGCCTGGGTCAACAGCCGTTTCATCACCTCCTTGTCCATGCCCAGCGCCGAGCCGAGCACACCCGCACCGACAAACGGTAAACCCGCCAGGGTGAGCAACCCCTGCACCGTGCCATCTTCACCGCAGGGGCCGTGCAGCACCGGAAACACCACGTCCAAGGGCAACAGTTCCCACTGGTGCTGTTGACACACTGCTAGGCCTTGACCGGGTAGCACGCCCACCGGTGCGAGACCCTGGTCAAAGGTGGGCAACCGCTGGGGGTCCGCCTGCTGGAGCCAGGCCGGGTCGGCCAACCACCAGTGCCCCCGCCGTGTGATGCCGATGGGAATTGCCGTGTAATGGGCAGACGCCAACGCCGCCAGGACATTGCGCGCTGATTGCACGGAAATTTCGTGCTCTGCTGACTGGCCCCCAAACAGCACCCCAACCCGGATCATTCCGCCAGCACCGAACTCCGGGTCAAGGGCACCTCCGCGCGCGCAGGGCTGGGGTCCAGCTTTTCGATATAGGGGCGGATGTCGTTCAGGTCAATATAGCAGTCGGCGGCGTTGCGCAACTCCCGCGCGATCATCCCCTCAGTAGAGACCACAACGATATGGGTGTTTTTAGAACGTAGCAGTTCCACCGCCCGTTCAAAGTCGCCGTCGCCGCTAAACAGTACCACTCGGTTGTACTGCTCCACCGTGTTGAACATATCAATCACAATTTCAATATCTAGGTTGGCCTTTTGTAGGTGCCGGTTGGACTGTTCGTCGTAGAATTCCTTGAGCAGTTTTGTGCGCACAGTGTAGCCCAAGTTAATCAACGCATCCCGAAAGCTTCGCTGGTCGTTGGGGTCCTTGATCCCAGTGTACCAAAAGGCATTCACCAAATGGACATGGGGTTCGCGGGTAAAGTAGTCCAGCACACGTTTGGGGTCAAAAAACCAACCGTTTTTCTGCTGGGCATAAAACATATTATTCCCATCAATGAAGATGGACAGATACACATGGGGATAAGTCATATCTATCGCTAAAAAAATAGGCTCTCTCCATCTTAGCAAGGTTTCACCAGGGATTTCCTACCAGGGTAAAAGCTGCCCAGTTGTGGGGATGCGAAAAGTACTGTTCGCCCCCGGACGAGCTAGGTAACGGGAGTCCCCTTTGTTGGCCTTGCCGCCGCCACTCGCCGTCTCGCAGGGTGATTTGCTGTCGGAGTAAAGCCACCTGCGCCCCTTGCAGTGCGGTGGCCATCAAGGCCAGGGTGCTCTCATCACCTACGGACCAGAGACTGGCCAGCACCGATTTGATGTCGGCCTTGGCCGCCACTCCCGCAAATCCCATTTCTGCCCCTTTGTCCTCTACCGCCGTTCGGCACGCGTTGAGGACCAGCAAATCCATGCCCTCCCAAGGCAATTGGGTCATCTCCGACAAGCCTAGACGACGCTCCCAGAACTGGATGTGGGAATCATGGATTGCGCTGGGGCGAAAATCGGTATGGGTGGCAAGATGGACAACGTTGTATCGACGTTGGCGCTGTTGGGTCCGCAGTTGGTCAATTGTAAAGGCCGCTCCCGGCCATTAAGTGGTGATGGTCGCCGGTTCAACGGGCACGGCTGGTAGCGGGGGATGCTCGAAAAATTCCGACGCCCCTATTGCCAGGACGCGCAAATTCGGCAGGCGGGTGCGGTCATGATTGGTCAAGCTGTAGGCCGGCATACGCCCCACGGCGTATTTTTCAGTCAAGTCAGTCAAGAACTGTTGCCCGTCGTGCAGAGCAGCAAAGGGCACCGTGCGCAGTCCCGGCCTAGCGCAAAAAATGAGCGCCTGGATATGCTCTGCCTGCAAGGCCGCCTCCAAGGGAACAATGAGCCACTGGTGTAAAGGGCTTGCGCTAGCGGCAGGTAACGCTCGAGTTGGTGGGGGTATGGCCTGTAAAAACTGATCCGCCGTCGGTTGCAAAACCTCAGGGACCGCGTCGGTCACCCGTCTGACAACCAGGCCCCCGCTCGGCAGCATCAGCAGGAGTTCTAGGTCCGTTGCGCGCGGCACTACGTACAGCACAGCCACTCGTTGCAAATCCTGGCCCACCTGCTGTTGGGTCAGCACGGGAACGGTCCATTCCATCCGCAGGTGGCATAATCGTCTTTACCAAAGAGCCTCGATTGGGTTGACGGGGTCAAGTCCCAGCGTGACCTGAACGGGCGCAAGCTGGGGCAAAGCCAGATGGCCTGTCAAACTCAGAACGAATACAACCAAAGCCTGCTGCCGTTGCATGACGCCTGGCACGCAGGTAGGGAAAAGGTGCCGTGGACACTGCGCCAAAGAACAAGCGGACTTTCTACCCAGGCGCAAAACGATTCTAACCAAACCCCCTGTGGTTTGGCCAATCCCTTGACTTCGTTGACAGATATTCATCTCTGGCTACAAAAGTGCATAAATGGTTCAGCAGTTGGTAACCCGCGCGCGCCACCGGGCTGCTCCCTAATTCCAGGAATTACGCAGACCGACGCTGAGGCGATGGCGCTTGGTTTAATTCCAGGAGTCCGGGCGGCAACACAAGTTCCAGTCGTCCCTCCGCCAGATTCACCACCGGCACCAGTTCCGGCACAAAGGGCACCCAATGCACTTGGCCGGTCGGCGTGGTAATTTCTAACAAATCGTTACCGGCGGGAATCACCGCCGTGACCCGCCCCAACATCGCACCGGCATGCCAGGCGGTGAGACCAATTAAGTCGGGTACGTAGAATTCATCCGGCTCCAGATGAGGACGGTCTGCCTCCGACACCCACAGCGTCGCGCCCCGAAGCTGTAGAGCTTGTTCAGGGGTTTGAATTTCCTGAAATTGGACAATGTACAGGCGTTTGCCCGGTACAGGACGAGAACGCACCAGCGTCAAGGGTTGGGGTTGCGGCTGCTGCGGTAGGGAATACCAACGCACCCCCGGCTGGGTAAACCGCTCGGGAAAGTCGGTAAGGGACAAGACTTTGACCTCCCCGCGTAGGGCATGGGGCGCTAGGATTCGACCGATTTCGCGCATGGGCCGTGCAGGTAGGTCTGCCACCGCTGCAGGACTTGCCGCAACTCCTCCTTGTGGACGGGCTTGCTCAGGTAGTCGTCCATCCCGGCGGCCAGGCATTTCTCCCGGTCCTCCTTCATGGCGTTGGCGGTCAAGGCCACCACAATCGGGCGCTGGGGCAACCGCCCCTCCCGGTGCAATTCGTGCAGGCGGCGCGTCGCAGCAAACCCGTCCAGCACCGGCATTTGACAGTCCATCAGCACCAGGTCGTAGGGGAAACGCAACGCCATTTCCAGGGCCTCCTGACCATTGGCCGCCACGTCGGCTTTGTAGCCTAGGCTTTCCAGTTGTTTGAGGGCCACCTTCTGATTCACAGGATTGTCCTCCGCTAGGAGAATGCGCAGGGTACTAACAGGCACAGTGGAAGCGGGGCTGGGCATCGCCGTTGTTGCCGGCGTCAGGGTGCCCTCCAGCACATTCATAATCGTATCCAGCAAACGGGAGGCCTTGACGGGTTTGACCAGATGGGCGGCAAACCCAATCGCTTGTGCCTGTTGCGCATGCTCCTGCAGGGGACTGGAAGTGAGCATGATCAGGGGTGTCTGGGCCAGTTGGGCGTCGGCTTTGACCTGCCGCCCTAGCGTTAACCCGTCCACCTCAGGCATGTTCATGTCCACCAGCACCACCGCGTAGGACCGCTGCCGCATTTTTGCCAGTGCTTCGGCCGCCGAAGCTGCTTCTTCGACTTCCAATCCCCAGCGGCTCGCGTGGTAGCGCACCACCTTGCGGTTGATGGGATGGTCGTCCACCACCAGCAGCGCCTTGCCCTCCAGCGGTTGGGTCGAAAGCGCCGGAGCTTCCGCTGTCGGTGCCGCTACGGCGGGCAAGGGCACGGTGAAGAAAAAGCGCGACCCCTGTCCAGGGGTGCTCTCTAGCCCGATTTCACCCCCCATCAAGGTCACTAGTTGCTTGCAGATGGCCAGGCCCAACCCCGTGCCGCCGAATTTGCGGGTGGTGGAGACATCCGCCTGGGTAAAGGGACGAAACAGACGGCTTTGCACCTCCGGTGGGATGCCAATCCCTGTGTCGGTGACGCTAAACAGCAGCAAGGGCGGGTGTTCCCCTGGTTGCACCCGGATCACCACTTCGCCGCGTTCGGTGAATTTGATGGCGTTGCTCACTAGGTTCATCAACACCTGGCGTAGGCGGGTGGCGTCACCCCGCACCCAGGAGGGCACCTGTGGGTCTACCAGCGCGGCGATCTCTAGCCCCTTGACGTGGGCCTGGGGCGCCAGCAGGTCCACCACCTCCTCCACCACCGTCAACACCTCAAAGTCGAGCGCCTCCAGTTCCACCTGGCCCGCCTCGAGCTTGGACAGGTCGAGAATTTCGTTGATGAGATTCAACAGAGTGTCGCCGCTGACCCGAATGGTATTGACAAAGTCGCGCTGCTCGGGGGTCAAGGGGGTCTCTAGCAGCAGACCGGTCATCCCCAGCACGGCGTTCATCGGGGTGCGAATCTCGTGGCTCATGTTGGCCAAAAAGGCGCTTTTGACCCGCGACGACTCCTCAGCGGCCCGCCGCGCCTGCTCCAGCTCCTGCAGCAAATGGGCTTGGGTCAGGGCTACCCCCACTTGGTCCGCCAACTGGGTGAGCAAGTCCTGTTCAAAGGCATTCCAGATGCGGGGTTTGGCGTACTGGTGACAGACCAGCATCCCCCACAGCTCTGCCTTACGCATCAGGGGCACCACCAGTTGGGCCTGGATCCCCAGCGCCTGCAGTCGCCCTAGCTGGGTGGTGAGTTCATCGGTCACCAGGAGTTGCCCTTGCCGCAGCCAGGCCAGCTCGTCCGCTATGCTTTGATACCACTGGTCCGTCCAGTCGTCGCTAAGGGTACAGTCGCCGCAACAGGCCTGGGCCACCACCGCTTGCTGGTCGAGCGCGTAGATAAATGTGCGGTCGGCCTGGATGATCTTTTGCACCTCGTCCACGGTGGTTTGCAGGATCACCGGCAAGTCTAAGCTTTGGCGGATTTTCAGGGTGATGTCGTTAAAAATTTGCAACCGGCGATTCTGGCGCGCCAGCTCGGCTTCCGCCCGTTTGCGGTCGGTCACATCCCGGAAAATCCCCCGCGTGGCGACCGGACAACCCCGCTCGTTATAGGAACAACTGGTGCTGCCCTCAAGCAGGCGGGTTTCCCCATCCCGCGTCCGCACCCGCAACTCCACAAAGGGGAGCGTCCCCGTCGCCAGCAACTGCTGGAATTTCTCGCGGCAGGCCTCGCGGGCGTCGGGATGGAGGACGTCCCAAATGGTTAAACCGACAATCTCCTCATCGCTGTAGCCCAGAGTCTGTTTCCAGGCCCGATTCACGTACAGGAACCGCCCCTGCATATCCACGCTTTGGATCAGGTCGTAGGCGTTTTCAAACAAATCCCGGTAGCGGGCTTCGCTGGCGGCCAGGGCTTGGCGCGCAGCCTGTTCCTCGGTGATGTCAATCCCAGCGGCGATGACGTACTC
This sequence comes from Gloeomargarita sp. SKYB120, assembly GCA_025062155.1. Classification (NCBI taxonomy): domain Bacteria; kingdom Bacillati; phylum Cyanobacteriota; class Cyanophyceae; order Gloeomargaritales; family Gloeomargaritaceae; genus Gloeomargarita; species Gloeomargarita sp. SKYB120. The sequence continues at coordinate 19,025 of JANXAM010000014.1, forward strand.
GGTCTCCCGCTGGTGGTCGGTCAGCAGGGTGGCAGTCCAGCGGATCAAGCGCTTGTCGCCAGTGCGGGTGCGCCAGTGGTTTTCGTAGGCGGTCAAGGGCTGACCCTGCAGCAGTTGGGCAAAGGCAGCTCGCACACTCTCCTGTTCCTCCGGTGGCACCAGCAGTTCCCAGACCGGTTGTCGGTTGACGTCGGCCAGGGTGTAGCCGCTGAGTTCTTCGCAAAACCGGTTCCAGCGTACCACTCGCCCGTCGTCATCCAGCGCCAGGATCAAGGCGGGGGTGGTTTGGAAGATGGCCTCCGTGAGGTGGGTCTCCTGCTGGGCAGCCTGCTGGGCCTGCTGACGCGCTTGGATTTGCCGCGCCACAAACACCGCTGTTGCCCACAGGATTGCAAAATTCAACACCAGCCCGCCGCTGAACAGGTGCTGGGCTTGCTGGTTGACGGCCGCTAACCGGTCTAGCCGTTGTTGCAGCAGGTATTCCTCTGTCCGGCGCATCGCCTCCAGTAGCTCCCGCACCTCCTGAGTCAGACGGCGTTGGGCCTCGGAACGCACGGCCCGGATACTGGCCGGTTGCCCCTGCTGCTGGTACAACCGAATGCTCTGGTCCCAGTGGAGCAACGTGGTGGTGGTAAGGGTGTGGAGCCGGTCCCAGCGGGCCTGCTGGGCGGCGTTGTCCTGGATCAAATGCCGTAGAGTCTGCAGGGTCAGTTGCAGGTCGGTGCGGGTTACCTCGTAATCCCGCAGGTTCTCCGCCTCACCGGTTAGGAGATAACTGCGGTGCTGGCTTTTCAGGGTCGCTAGCTGCGCTTCGATTTGGGTTAGGGACCGCAACACCTGCTCCGTATGGCGCACCCACTCCTCGGAGGCCATTTGCGCCTGCCAGCTGCGCAGCAGGGCGTTTCCACCCACCACCAACATCACCGTGGCGGCGCTGAACCCCAACAGCACGCGGTTCACCCAGGGAAAAGTTGTCTTGGTTTTTTTCGGGGGCAAGGCCATCCCAGCAGCCAGCGCTCTATGGTACCAGTCTAGTCCGCCAACCGGTTAATCTGGTAAAAAAGCCTCTGCTGGAGCGCCTGTGTCCTTGGTCAATCCCCTGCACTATCCCTTGGCTGTGTTCCTGGGGGTGCTTGTGTGGGTCGTCGGCGTGCGAGTTGGGTCCCTGCCGCGGCTGCTTGTGGTGCCGGTAGGGGTTGGGGTGGCCCTGGGCGCAAGTGGGTTTTTGCACCAGCGGGAGCTTCAGGCGCGACTCGACCCGGCCTTGGCCCGGCAAATCTCGGACCTGCGACAACAGGTGCATCGTTTGGTGGAAGGAGCCGAACAGGTTCGAGCCGAAGCGGCGCGGTTGTTGGCTGATGCCCCCGATTTCGACCTGCTGATTACGGTGCAGGAGGTGTGCGACCAGGTGCAAACCCTACCCCAGGCGGTGGAACAACAGCTCGCGCGGCTCCGGCAGATGGATGAAGCGGTGTTGTCCGTGGAGACGCTGGAGCGGCAACTGGCCCAGGTGCAACGCCAGCAACGGCACGTCGGTCCTGCGGCCTCAGAGCAGTTTGCCCAATTGGCTGCGAGTTTAGCTCGCAATATCCAGCTTGCCAAGGCCGGTCAGGACATCCGTTCGGCCCACCTCACAGCGCTGGCAACCCTAGTGCAGGATGCGGCGGGGGTCCTCCAGCAATTGCAAAACCAACTGCGGGCGATGGAGGTGGGCAATCCACGCCAACGGCAGGAGGTGCAGGCTTTGAGTGAAACCCTGCGGGGGTTTGAACAGCAGATGACCATCCTGACGCGCCGTTAATGGACCTGCTGCGCTCGTTGCCCCTGGGTCTTTACCTGGAATCCCCCCAGACTTGGTTGCACTGGCTGGATGCGCGGGTGAAGTTAGGCTGGTTGATGGCCCTCCTGCTGACGCCCATCCTGGCCAATGGTCTCTGGCGTGGGGTATTGGTAGCCCTGCTGGTGGCGCTAACCCTGCTTTCCGGTCTACCCCCGCGGGTGTGGCGCAAGCAACTGGGCGGTTTGGCCGCCTTTTGCCTGGTCTTGCTGGTGGTCATTGCCCTGGCGCCGGACGGTTTGGCGGTGACGACGCAACCGCGTTTACCCTCTGAGGACGGCACGCCGCCGACCTCCTACGACTACGTGCTGTGGCGCTGGCACTGGTTCACGGTCACCCAGCGCTCCTGGCAATTGGCCTGGCGGTTAAGCAGTTTGTTTTTCACGCTGGTCTATGCCACCCACCTGTACCTGCTGACGACCCCCAGCGAAGCGATTGCAGCGGCCATGACCTGGTGTTTACAACCCCTGCGGCGTTGGGGATGGCCGGTGGCAGAAATCAGCCTCAGTTTGACCCTGGCGCTGCGGTTTATCCCCCTGGTGTTGGAGGAGGTGCAAAATCTGGTGCGGTCGGTGCAGATGCGGGGGATTCGTTGGTCCAAGTTGAAATTGCGGCAGGTCATCCAGGTGTGGCTGCGAGTGGCCGAGCGACTGCTGGTAAATTTGTTTCTCCGAGCGGAACAGGTGGCGACGGCGATGGTGGTGCGGGGCTATCAACCCGGTCAAGCGCCTCCGTTGCACTGGCGACCAGCGCGATGGCAGTGGGGCGATACGCTCGCAGTGCTGGCCCTGCTGGGATTGTGCGGCGCACGCTGGGTCTATGGTGGGAGCTAACTGGGTCTGGCGGGAATGGCCTCTGGAAGGACGCACCGGTAGCCAGGTGTTTGCCCGGTTAGGGTTGACCCAGCCGGTAGCGGCGCTGCTGGAAAGCCCGCCAGGGAGTGGGGGGCGGTATTCCCTGTGTGCTGCTGGTCAGCGCTGGGTGGCCCTGGAGGTCCAGTCGTTGCTCCCCTGGATGCGCCGCCACTTACGACGTGTGCCCCAGCTTGGAGCGCCGGAGCCTGTTCCCTTTGCGGGCGGCTGGTGGGGCTGGCTGGCCTACGAAGCGGTATGGGGCTGGGAACGCTTGCCCCCCTTGGCGCCCGACCCGTTGCCCTTTCCAGTGGGGTTTTGGTTTCAACCGGATTGGTGCGCCGTTTTGGACCACCAGGAGAACCGGCTATACCTAGGCGCAGGCGATGGCGACCAGCTCCGAACCCTGGCGCAGCAGTTGCACCGCGCGGCAGAACTCGATTTTCCCGACCAAGCGCCGAACGGTCCGGTGCAATGGCAATTATCTCCCTGGGACTACCAGCAGCGGGTACAGAAGGTGCAGGCCCATATCCGGGCAGGAGACATTTTCCAGGCCAACTTGTCGGTGCGGTTCGGGGTGCCGACGGCGGCCCATCCCTGGCGCGTCTATCAGCGCTTGACCCGGTTGAATCCGTCTCCCTTCGCCTGCTACTGGCAGACACCCTGGGGCCAAGTGGTCAGTTGCTCGCCGGAGCGCCTGGTGCAGGTGCAGGGAGATAGAATCGAAACCCGTCCGATTGCTGGCACACGACCTCGGGGACGCACGCCCGCCGAGGATAGCGCCCTGGCGGCGGAACTGCAACAACACCCCAAGGAGCGGGCCGAACACATCATGCTGGTGGATTTAGAGCGCAACGACCTGGGACGGGTGTGCCAGACCGGTTCCGTGCAGGTGGCGGAGCTGTTGACCATCGAGCGTTACAGTCATGTGATGCACCTGGTAAGCCGGATTACTGGCAAACTGCGCCCGCAATGGACGCCTGCGGACGTGTTCCAAGCGGTGTTTCCTGGGGGCACCATCACCGGCTGTCCCAAGGTTCGTTGTATGGAAATCCTCCAGATGCTGGAACCCCAGCGCCGCAACTTGTTTTACGGGTCCTGCGGCTACTGGGACTGGCGAGGCCGGGCTGATTGGAATATCTTGATCCGCACGTTGCTGTTTCCGGCGGGTGCCGGCATGGCCTGGGGACAGGTGGGCGCGGGCATTGTCAGCGACAGCGACCCTGAGCGGGAGTGGCGTGAATCGCTGCAAAAGGCCCAGGCGCAACTTGTGGCATTAGGTGTCCCGGACGACAAATCCCTTGGCAGTTGGGCTTAAAATGAGCTACTATACGCCATGTTAGTTACTCCCTGTGGAATGTTGGCTCTAGTCGTGGAGACTAGAGCTTTTTACTCGGCCGGAACTGGTCATTGCCCCCAGCCAAGCCACTTGAGTTTGTCAAGTAATCAACTGGAAAACCAGGAACAGGGCTGCGTCCTACGACCCAAGTCCAGACTAGACCCTACCCAACCTGTAGACGAGTGCGACACAACCGTCAGTTGGCAACCCCACGGGTGTTCAATGGTGGATAAGTCGTTTTTGCGAGCTAGGGCCGGCCCGTGCTAGATAGCCTCATCGCGCTGATTCTCTGCGGTTTTTTGGGAGGACAGATTGCCCAGCGATTGCGGGTACCGGCGCTGGTGGGCATGGTGCTGGTGGGCATAGCGCTCGGCCCCCAGGGGTTGCAGGTGCTCCGTCCCGAACTACTGGCGGGGGCGTCGGATGTGCGGGTCATCGCCGTGATGGTGATTTTGATGAAGGCGGGCCTGGGACTCGACCGGGAAAAACTGAAGCAGCAGGGCACTGTGGCCCTACGCCTGGGTTTTCTCCCAGCGCTCGGGGAGATGGTGGTCGTGGCGATAGCGGCGGCGGCCCTGTTGACCTTTGATTGGCAACGGGGACTGCTTCTGGGCTGTGTGCTAGGGGCGGAATCACCGGCGGTGATTGTCCCCGGCATGTTGCGGCTCAAGAGTTTGGGCTGGGGCGTGGACAAGGGCATCCCCGACGCCATCTTGACGGGGAGCGCCCTCTCAGATGTGCTGCTGCTGTTGCTGTTCAATTTGTTGATGGGCTGGTTGACGGCGCAAACCGAAACCGCCAGTCTCTGGTGGTGGCCGGTGCAGGTGCTGGCCCAAGTCGGGTTGGGGGTTGCGCTGGGCTGGTTAATGGCCCAGGTGCTGGTGTGGTTGTTCGTCCGGCAAAACTGGACTCAGAATGCGGTGCAGGAGGGACTGCTGACGGCAGCCCTAGCCCTGTCACTTGTCGTCGGCGCTGAACGCCTCCCCTGGTATTCCGGTTACCTGGCGGTGATGGCCACGGGCTTTTTTCTCATCGAAGTGGACGCTCCCCTAGCCCGACGGTTGCGGGGGAGTTTCGACGGTCTGTGGGTGGGCGCGGAGTTGTTTTTGTTCGTCCTGCTGGGGGCGAGTATTCCTCTAGCGGTGCTGGGAACGATCTGGCGCGACGGACTCTTGATCCTGGCGCTCGGGACACTGGTGGGTCGAGGGTTGGGCTGGTGGCTCTCCACCTGGGGCAGCAACTGGAATCCCCGAGAACGGCTCTTTCTGCTGGCGGGGAATTCCGCCAAAGCTACGGTGCAGGCGGCGATTGGGGCCTTACCCCTGGCGGCGGGCATCCCCGGGGGCGAGCAGATCCTAGCCCTGGCGGCCCTTTCTATCCTGGTGACGGCTCCCCTGGGCGCTTGGGCAATTCCCACCTTTGCGCCGCGATTGCTCAGCCGAGGCCCGGTAGACCCCACCAAGGTCAGTGTGGGACAGCCAGTGGTGGTGTTGGCGGCGGTGGATGTGTCCCCCCTGGCGGTGGCGGTGTTGACCAAGGCCGCCGAGTTGGCCCGCCGTAGCGATGGCCGGGTGGTGGTTCTCCATGTCGTGCAAGTAGCCGACCCCGCAGGCATCACTTGGTTGCGCCAGCAAACCAACCGTCTCCTGGCTGATATTCGCCACGAGTTGCTCTGCGTCGAAGGGGCGGTCGTGGAAACCATCCTGCGCACGGCGGCAACGGTGGGGGCGACCGAAATCGTCATGGGCAAGCGGGGACAACGCCCGGAACTGCTCATGGGTTCCGTGTCACAGGCGGTCCTGGAAAGCAGTCCCTTGCCCGTGGTTGTGGTCGAGGAGTCGCGCTAGGGTTGGGCGGCGGTTTCCGCCTGATGCACCAGGTAAATCTGGCGCAGCGTGCCGTTGATAAACCGGTAGCTGTCGGCCCCGCAGTAGCGCTTGGCCAACTCCACCGCTTCGTTCATCACGACTTGCACCGGCGTCTCCAGAAACACCATTTCCGTCGTCGCCAGCCGGAGAATATCCCGCTCCATGCGATGCAGCCGGTGGAGCTGCCAGCCGCGGATGCCCCGTTGCATCAGGTCGTCAATTTCCTGGCGGTGGGCGTACCAGGTTTGAAGCAAGGTCAGGGCAAACTGACGCACCTCTGCTTGGCCCGCCAGGTACACCCACTCTGGCAAATGGGTCGCGGTTCCCAGGTAGTTAATCGCCGTACGGGTAGCCTCCATCGCCTCCTGGAGATGGGCCTGGGCGCTGGCCGGGTGCAATTCCAACTGCTCATAGGCCCGCTTCAAAGTGCTGCTGGCTTGCTCTAGGGTGTCCTCCAGTTCCTGGGTCAAGGTGCGAATCGCCGCCAGGATCAACTCCTCCAGGTCAACCGCCTTGCCTGGCGCCATCTGACTCAAGCCCAACAAGGCCAGCTCGCGCGCCACGCGCCGGGGTTGCATTAGACCCGCTCCGAAGGCAACAGGGATTCCGGAGAACCCGCCAGGGTGGGGTTAACGATGCCCCCCGAAACCAGCAGTTTGAAGGCGTCCTCCACCGAGATGGGCAACGGTACAATGTCCCGCTCCGGTACCATGGCGTACCACCCCGTCGCCGGGTTGGGGGTCGAGGGGATAAACACGCTCACCAGCGTCTCCTGGCGCGGCACCGGCAAGGCGCGCTCAATCACCTCCCCTGGTGTCCCAGTCACGAAGGCCACCGCCCACACATCTCGGCGGGGATATTCCACCAGCACCACCCGGCTGAATTTTTGACCCGAGTCCCGCAACAGCGTTTCCAACAGTTGCTTCAGCGTTCGGTAGACCGACCCGGCCAGGGGAATTTGCTGCAGAATCTGCTCCCCTAGGTTCAACAACCACCGGCCCACGATATTGCGCGCCATCAGCCCGATGAGCAAAATGCCCACCAGCGGCACCGTCAACCCTACGCACAAATTCACCAGGTCCTGCAACAGGGGCGGTAAATTCAGGGGGTTCAACTGCTTGGGGATGCGGGTCAACAGCCGGACCACCCAGTTGGCCGTGACAAAGGTGATCCAAATCGTGGTCGCTAGGGGGATGACCACCAGCAATCCCGCAATCAGGTCATTCTTCAGGTCCTGCCGCCAAGTGGACATAGGCCCATCACCAGCCTTGTGTGTTTGAAATTAGCATAATTCAGTGCAACCGCGACAAAACATACTCGGTCAGGTCCCACAGGGATTGCCGCGCCGGCGACGGGGGTAGGTCTGTCAAAAAGGTGGTCGCCCGCTGGGCATACTCCTGGGCCATTTGGCGGGAGCGTTCAATGCCACTGCCCATGCGCACCAGGGCCACCGCCTGCTCCAAATCCCCCGGCTCACTGAACTTGCGCTCCACCAGCTTGCGCAACGCTGGGGTTTCCTGCAACGCAAACAGCACCGGCGCGGTGAGGTTGCCCTCCTGCAGGTCGGCGCCCGCTGGCTTGCCTAACACGGCGCTGGAGCCTGTGAAATCAAAGATGTCGTCCACCACCTGAAAGGCCAGCCCCAGGTAGCGCCCGTACTGGTACATCTGCTCGCACAGGGACTCGGGACAATTGCTCAACACCGCTGCCGCCTTGCAACTGGCCGCCATCAGAGACGCTGTCTTCAGAAACGTCTTCTCGATGTACTCCTCAAAGGACAAGTCTGGGTCGAAATGGGTCATGCTCTGGCGGATTTCCCCCTCCGCAAAGTCCATAATCACCCGCGACAGGAGCTTGACCACCGTGAGATTGTCCAGGTTGGCCAAGTACCAGGAGGACTGGGCAAAAAGGTAATCCCCCGCCAAGATGGCCACCCGGTTGCCGAAGGAGGTATGCACCGTTGGGACATTGCGGCGCATATCCGCCCCGTCCACCACGTCGTCATGCACCAGGCTGGCTGTGTGGATCATTTCAGTGATTTCTGCCAACCGCCGGTGCTGCATCGTCACTTCTCCCGCCGTCGCCTTGGCCACCAACAACACCAGGGCTGGGCGCAAGCGTTTGCCTCCCGCCCCAAACAGGTACTCCGCCGCTGCGGACAGGATGGGATGGCGTCCCCCCACCAACTGGCGCAAGCGCTCGCTCAACTCCTGTAGGTCGGCTTCAATCGGGGCAAACGGCGCAGTTACCAGGGTCATGGTTGAGTTACATTTTTTTACATTGTGTATCCCTATTCTAAGGGATGCAACCCTGCGCAAGCCAGCGCTGGCTAGGTGGCGGACGTTGAGAAGCTGGCCTAGCGTTCATGTTTTTTTCAGATTGGTCGCCCGCCGTGTTAGATTTGGAATTAGAAGATTTTCCAGACGGTGACGCCTTCAAGGTTTGACCTCCCACTGGTCCAGGCGTGCGTCTAGGTTGATAACAAGCTGAGATAGTAAGCGGGAAAGACAAAGCAGTTTAGGGAAGCCGACCCGGGGTTTGCAAGCTGAGGGCTACAGGTGCGCCAGGAGTGGCGCAAGTTGTGTTGGGCGAGGGCCAATGACGACTCCACTACCGGTTGTGATTGTCCTAGCGGCGACGGGCTACGTAGGGGTGATCTATCTACTGTTGAGCCTGTGGGCCCGCTGGTGGCAACGGTTCCAGGGTTAAATGGCGGTTGAGGTCTGGGTGCCAGCGACGACGGCCAATCTGGGGCCAGGCTTTGACTGTCTGGGGGCGGCGCTCGATTTTGGCAACCGGTTCCGCTTTACGGTGCGGTCCGCAGGCAAACCGGTTGAAGTGGTCGGGGCTGACTTACCGCCAGACAATTTGGCCTACCGCGCCTTTGCCCTGGTGTACGAACGCCTGGGCCAGCCCGTACCGCCGGTGACCCTGGCGCTGCAACTGGAGGTGCCCTTGGCGCGGGGATTGGGCAGCTCGGCGACGGCAATTGTGGCGGGCTTGTTGGCGGCGCAGTATTTATTGGGACAACCGGTCCCGGAAACGGAATTGCTGGACTGGGCGGTGGCCCTCGAGGGGCATCCCGATAATGTCGTACCAGCTTGGCGGGGAGGCTGCTGCTTGGTCTGCGACGGGCACGTGTGTGCGATTTCCTGGCACTCGGACGTTGTGCCAGTGCTGGCGATTCCCGATTTCCCGCTGGCAACGGCTGAAGCGCGGGCGGTTTTGCCGGCCCAAGTCCCCTACCGGGATGCCGTGGCCAACCTGGGAGCACTGGGGTGTTTACTCCAAGGTTTGCAGCGGGGCGACCCAACCCTCCTACGCCGGGGGTTGCAGGACCGCTTGCACCAACCCTACCGGCGGCGACTGATTCCGGGCTATGACCAGGTGGAACAGGCAGCTCTAGCGGCGGGGGCCTACGGCGTTGTCATCAGTGGCGCTGGGCCCACCTTGTTGGCGTTAACGGCACCGGCGCAAGCAGAGGGGGTGGCAGTCGCAATGGTGCAGGCGTGGCGGGAGCTGGGTGTGCAGGCGCTGACTCGGGTCGCCAAGGTCACGGCCCAGGGAGCCCAGGTCAACGCCTGACCCTTTGCAGGGGAGACGGTGCATCCTAGAATGGGAGCGGACGGCCTGGTGGTGGGGGCGTTGGACAGCAATGGTGAAAGTGCGTGGACGTACCCGGCGTCGGTTATCGCTATGGCCGGCAGTATTGACGGGGTTTGGCCTGGGTGCTCTCACGGGGCTGGCGATGGTTCTCTGGACCACACCCTTGCGATGGCCAGGGCGGGCGCACCAGCAGGCTGGCGATGATTGTGCCGCCGGAGCTTTGACCCAGTTATCAATACTCACCTGCTGGCACGTCCCAGTGACTCAAACCATGACCCAGCAGCGGTGGGATGCGGTGAGTTTTGCAGCGGCCATGGGCGACCAACTCATCCCGTTTTTACGCCAAGACCCTTGGCCCAAGCTGGCACAAGCGGCGCAAACCGCGCGGGTGCCGGTGATGATGTACCACGACATTACCCCCCACAAGCAGGTCTTTTTTGATGTCACCCCCCAGGAACTCGAAGAACACTTTCGCCTGATCCAAAGCCAGGGATTGACGCCGGTGAGTTTAGAGGTGCTGGTAACCCACCTGCGCACTGGCTTGCCCTTGCCCCCCAAACCCATCGTGCTGACCTTTGACGACGGCTATCGCGGTCATTATGAATACGTCTATCCCCTGCTCCAGAAGTACAACTACCCGGCGGCGTTTGCCATCTATACCCAGGGAGTCGGCACGGGTGGGAACCGGCCTAAGATGACCTGGGCACAACTGCGGGAGATGGCCCAAAACCCGCTGGTGACCATTGCCTCCCACAGCGTGACCCACCCGTTGGATTTACGTTCTCTGGACGATGTGGCCCTGGAGCGGGAGTTGGTGGTGTCCAAGCAGGTGTTGGAGCGGGAACTGGGACGGCCTATCCATTACTTCGTCTATCCGGTGGGGCACTACGACGAGCGGGTGCGGGCAGCCACCCAAAGGGCGGGTTACCTGGCGGCATTCACCATGCGCAACGGCGAGGAATTTTACGCCGGTCAATCGGCGGACCTGCTGGCCATTGAACGGTTTGGGCAATCGCGCTTGCCTAGTCTGGTGGAACACGCCTGGGGCGGGTCACCGGCGGCGGCGCCCTTGGCTGGGGTGGATTTCACAGCGCCCATTCGGTTGCAGCAGACGACGGTGGAGGGGGTGGAGTTGGTGCTGGTCAGCGGCGGGCGTCCGGTCACCTATCACGCCGATGCCCGCTATCAAGTGGAGGAGTTTCTGCGGCGCGAACCCCGCGCTACAGCCGTTGTAGATGGGGGCTTTTTCTCCCTGGAGTCGCTGAATTCCAACGTGATGATTGGGCCAGTGCTGGCCCAGAATACGCGCCAATTTATCCCGGGCGGCAACGGCGATACTCCCAAGCTGCGGGGCCGGCCCCTTGTCGTGATCACCCCCAAAACCGTGCAGTTTCTGCCCTTTGACCCAGACCGCCACAACACCCTGGCGGGGGTTCAGGCCGAGGTGCCGGGCGTCACCGATTTATTTGTCGCCTCCGCCTGGTTGGTCAAGGATGGCCAGCCGCGCGATCACGCCAGTTTCGGCAATCTCTACGGATTTGACGCCTACCGGCACCGGGCGTTCTGGGGACTCCACCACAGCGGGCAGCCGATGATTGGCATTTCCAAAAACCGGGTGGATTCGGTACACCTGGGCCGAGCGCTGGCCAAGGTTGGTTTTCGAGAGGCGGTGATGCTGGATTCGGGCGCAACGGCAGCCCTGGCTTACCAAGGACGCAGGTACACCGATTACGAACCCCGACCGACCCCCCATGCCGTGTTGCTCTTGCCGCCGGGAATGCCGTGAATGTGCTGGGTCTGGTTGCCGGTAACAGTCGTTATCACTGGGGCTGGTGGCGCAACGGGCGCTTAAAACGTACCTGGCATACGCCCTGGGATAGCCCCACCACCACCTGGGTTGCAACCCACTGCCGCTGGCCGTTGTACGTGGTTTCGCCGGTGCCGAGTCAGGTGACCCGCTGGCAATGCCATCCCCACGCGCGCGTGTTGACGTTGTCGGACATCCCTTTGCTAGGGGTTTACCCGACGTTGGGAGTGGACCGGGCGTTAGCTGCTTGGGGAGCCGCCCGGTTGTACGGCCCGCCCGTACTGGTGATTGATGCGGGAACCGCCATCACATTAAATGCAGTGGACGCCCAAGGAGTGTTCATCGGCGGGGCAATTTTGCCGGGGTTAGCGCTCCAGTGCCGCAGTTTGCACCAGGGAACCGGTGCGCTCCCGCTGGTGGAATGGCCAACGCAACTACCACCCCTGTGGACGCGAGATACCGTGCAGGCGATTCAAAGCGGGGTTGGGTACAGCGTGCTGGCGGGGCTGCGTTTTTACCTGAACCAGTGGCCGGAGCGAGTGGTTCTCACCGGCGGTGATGGCGCATGGCTTTGGCGGCAATTGCGGCAAGAAAGACCTACGCTTGTCTGGGCACCGGATTTGCTGTTGCAGGCGCTGGGCCAGTGGTGGCAAAGCCGCTAGGGGCGAAAGATATTGACGTAGCCCGCCGGGCAGGTGGGCCATGCCCCATCGCGCGCGTCATTGACCACGGGCCTTTCCGCTAAACCGCGACCGGGTGCGTGGCTCTCGCACAAGACGGGGAGGTTGTGAACCTGGTATTCGCGCCGACCATCTGGCAAGTTTACAGCCACGGTGTCTCGTTCCACGCCGGCAGCATAGCGTTTGAGGGAGTCATTCTTGCTGTAGGCCATCAGTCGGGCAAAGTCGTCTGCAAATTCTTCTTCCCCGCCGCCGCCGAGATAGTTGTAATTTTTGCTATCTGTGGGCAGCCCGAGCGCCAGGTCATGGAACGAAAAAAAACGACCATACTCGTGGCGGTAAAGTTGTTGCGCTTTGGTCCAGGCATTCAGGGTGGTTTTGGCTTCGGCTTGCCTGGCTCTAACGGATTGGTCGAGAAAGCTCGGCAGGGCAATGGCAACCAAAACGCCTGTTATCACCACCACCACCAGCAGTTCTATCAGCGTAAATCCCCCTTGGGCTGACCGTCGCCCCCAACGCTGCACCCAGTAGCGTTGCCACGCTGCACTCGTCATACAGGTTCTCCAATGGACGGTGACCAGAAGCACTTGATGAAAACGTACCCAACCAGCTGATACTTCACCACAAGCCTGTCTATAGAAATCCTTAATACCGTGAGATGACAGAAGGGCTGGGTGGGAGACAAAATTGGGTATATTAGGAAGGCGATGGCTTGCCAAAGGGGTCTATGGCCGACCGGATTTTGATTTTCGACACCACGTTGCGGGATGGGGAACAGTGCCCAGGGGCGAGCTTGAACGTTGAGGAAAAACTCATCATTGCCCGGCAACTGGAGCGGTTGGGAGTGGACATCATTGAAGCAGGGTTTGCTTATGCCAGCCCGGGGGATTTTGAAGCGGTGCGCACGATTGCTAAGGAGGTGCGCGGGCCCATCATCTGCTCCCTGGCGCGGGCGGTCCCAGCCGACATTGAGGCGGCAGCCAAGGCCCTGGAGCCAGCAGAACGGCCCCGCATTCACACCTTCATCTCCACGTCGGATATTCACCTCAAACACCAGTTGCGCAAGAGCCGGGAGGAAGTGCTCGATATTGCCGTAGCCATGGTGCGCAAGGCCAAAAGCTACGTGGACGATGTGGAGTTTTCCCCGATGGATGCGGCCCGCACCGACCCGGAATATCTGTATCAAGTACTCACGGCGGTGATTGAAGCCGGGGCCACGACGGTGAATATCCCCGACACGGTCGGCTACTTGATGCCGGAGGAATTTGGCCAGTTGATCAAAGGCATCAAGGAGAACGTACCCAACATTGACCGGGCGGTGATTTCGGTGCATGGGCACAACGATTTGGGCGTGGCGACGGCCAATTTCCTGGAGGCAATTAAAAACGGAGCACGCCAGGTGGAGGTGACGGTCAACGGCATCGGGGAACGGGCGGGCAATACGGCCCTGGAGGAAATCGTCATGGCGTTGCACGTACGGCGCAGTTACTTCAACCCCTACCTGGGTCGCCCGGTGGACTCGACGGAACCCTTGACTCGGATTGACACCACCCAGATTTACAAGACGTCGCGCTTGGTGTCCCAGTTGACGGGCCTGGTGGTCCAGCCCAACAAGGCGATTGTGGGGGCGAACGCCTTTGCCCACGAGTCGGGGATTCACCAGGACGGAGTGCTCAAACACCGCCAGACCTACGAGATCATGGACGCCCGCACCATTGGCTGGCAGGCCAATCAAATCGTGCTAGGGAAACATTCGGGCCGCCACGCCTTTCGCACCCGCTTGCGGGAGTTGGGCTATGAGTTGAACGACCAGGAACTCAACCGGGCCTTTGTGCGCTTCAAGGAACTAGCGGACAAGAAAAAGGAAATTACCGACCGGGATTTGGAGGCGATTGCCAGCGACGAGATGCAGACGCCGGTGGTGGTGAATTTCCGGCTGGAACGGGTGCAGGTCTCCTGCGGTGACCACGAAATTCCCACGGCGACGGTGACGGTGCGGTTGCCCAATGGGGAAGAGCGCACAGATGCCGCAACGGGAACAGGGCCGGTGGATGCGGTGTACAAAGCGATTAACCGGGTGGTGCAGGTGCCCAACCGGCTGGTGGAATTCTCGGTGCAGTCGGTGACAGAGGGGATTGACGCCATCGGCGAAGTGACAATCCGGCTGGAGCACAACCAGCGCACCTACAGTGGCCATGCGGCCCACACCGATATCATCGTGGCGTCGGCCCAGGCCTACATGAACGCCCTGAACCGGCTGTACAATGCCCTGCAGCAACCCCCGACGCCGGTGGTCACCAGTCAAACGTGACATGGCGGAGCACAGCGATTGGTGCTGGCGAGCGTTACGGGGCGCGACGACGGCGGAGGCCAATACGGTAGCGGCCATTCGCGAAGCGGTCTTGGAATTACTCGAAACCCTGGAGCGGGAAAACCACCTGCACCCCCGGCAACTGCTGAGTGTGACCTTTAGCGTGACGCCGGATTTGGATGCTATTTACCCAGCGACGGTGGCCCGCGAGCGCCCCCATTGGGATGAGGTGGCGATGCTAGACGTGCAGCACATGGTGGTGGCCCAGGGGTTGCCCCGCTGCATTCGCCTGCTGGCCCACGCCTACCTGCCGGCGTCCCAGCGCCTGGTGCATCCCTACCTGCGGGGGGCCCAACAGTTGCGACCGGACTGGAGCTACAGCCATTGAGAACCGATGGAGGTGCGGGAATTTCGGGTAACCACGCCCATCGCCCGGTTGGACCAGGGTCTCGCCCAACAGTGGTCGGACTTGTCCCGCAGCCGCCTCCAAAAGCTCATCCAGCAGGGGCGGGTCTGGGTCAACCAGCGGGTGCAGACGGATAAAAATCACCCCTTGCGGCCCGGCGATTGGGTGCAGATTCACCTGCCGCCGCCGACGCCCCTGGATACGCCGGCTCAACCCATGCCCTTGGACATCTTGTACGAGGATGACCACCTGCTGGTCCTGAACAAGCCGGCGGGGTTGGTGGTGCATCCGGCGCCTGGGCATTGGGATCAAACGTTGGTGAATGCGCTGCTGGCCCATTGCCCCCACTTTTTGGACATGGCTGACAAGCAGCGCCCAGGGATTGTGCATCGCCTGGACAAGGACACGACGGGGGTGATGGTGGTGGCGAAAACGGCGGCGGCCCTGCAGCACCTGCAACGGCAACTCCAAAGCCGCCAGATGCAGCGGGAGTACCTAGGGCTGATTCACGGGCGTTTACCCACGCCCACCGGCACCATTGACGCGCCCATCGGTCGGCATCCCCGGCACCGGCAAAAAATGGCAGTGGTACCCACCGGGCGACCGGCAGTCACCCACTGGCGCGTATTGGACATGCAGGGCGATTATAGCTGGGTGCATTTCCGCCTGGAGACGGGGCGAACCCACCAGATTCGGGTGCATCTGAGTCACCTGGGACACCCCCTGGTGAACGACCCCCTGTACAGTGCCCGGCGCACCTTCAGCCGTTATTTGCCGGGTCAAGCCCTGCATGCCTGGCGCTTGCATTTCCAACATCCCGCCACAGGTGAGTCCCAAACCGTCACAGCGCCCTTACCCCCGTCGCTCCAGCAATTGCTCCGCCACCTGGGGTTCAGACATAACCCAGCAATGGGGATGGCGGTTCCCCCCGTTCCACCGGCCAATCGGGATTGACGCCGCCAATGATGACCGTTTTCAGGGGCACATACTCGCGCGAAAACTGACGTAGAGCATTGATGAGGACATCCAGAGCCAGCGCGTCGCTCGTGCCCAAGTCGAACCAGCAGCGCGCCCAGTGATCCCGGTACTCTACGTCCCCCATGTTGTGCATGAGGGCCTGCATCGCCCGTTCCCCCGCCTGGTTGTCGTAGGGGAAAAAGTTCAGGTCGTAGCCCTGCTCCTGGACCTGTAGGTTTTCGGCGTTGAATCCGCCCAATTTGCCCAGCAAAAACCAGGAGCTGAGAATTTCCTCTAGATACTGGCGGGCTTGGTTGTCCGGTGGCTGGACAAACTCAAACCACAGCCACAGGTTAAAGACATCCACCTCCCGGAATTGGACGTTCATGGCGGGGTCGTCACCAACCGTCGTTGCGCCCGTTCCCGTTCGCGGCGAATTTGCTGCACAAGTACAGGCGGCAATTGCGCCTCCATGGCTAGGGCCTGGTCAAACCACCGAACCGCTTCCGCGTAGTTTTGCTGCCCCGCCAGGATTTGGGCCTTTAGGTAGTGCAATTCGGGATGGTTGGGCGCGGCGGCCAACGCCTTGTCCACTTCCTGGAGCGCGTCAGCCCATCGCTTCATATCTCGATAGGCCAGGGCCAGGCCCCGATGCACCAGATAAGGGGGCGCTCCCGAGCGACGCAAGCGATTCACCGCCTCGTCCACATTGCTAAAGGGGATGTTGATGGCAATGAGCAGGTCAGCAAACCCCCGGATGAGATTAAGTTCGGGGTCGTTGGGGTCCACCTGGGCCGCCCGGTCAAAGGCCGCCAGGGCCACCCGCACCTTGTCCAACAATTGGGGGACGACCAATAGGAGATTTCGCCGGTTTTCCGTCGCAATGACGCCGCCTTCCAGGAAATGGGCCACGCCCACGTACAGGTGTCCTCGCAGGGGGTCGGTTCTCTGTAGCTGTTCCGCCGCCTGCATCGTGCGAGTGGCGGCCTGAGCCATCGTGGTCAAATCACCGTCTAGATAGGCCATGGCCGCCTGCAGGGCATAGACCAGGGGTTCCGATGGATTTTGGGCCAGGAGGTCGGCAAGAATCGCCCGCGCCCGGGGGTAGTTGCCGAAGCGAAACACCTGCTCAAACGCCTGCTCCGTCTGGTCGCTGATGGGACGGGGAGGGTTGCGGCGAAAGGGATCGCCCGCTTGGGCCGGTACGGCCGTCAGCCCCAGCGTTAGGGCCGCCAGGATGGCACACCCCCAGCGTTTGACCCTAAATCCGCTCATTGCTCAGGATGCTGGTTTGGAATGTCCGTTTATCCACCCGCACCACCGTCCGAATCGAATAACGACCGGCGGCGACTTCCTCCGGCGTGCCCCCCCGAAACGTGAAAACCCAGGCGTCGCCCACGTCTTCATAACGGGCTTCCCCCACCGTGCCCACTGTCCGGTGCATGGCCGGTTCGGTGCGATAGACCTCAATCCCGCCGTTGGCCCGTTCCCCCGCCATGCGCGCCAGATTCTGCGCCCGCTTCAGATTCATGATTTCCTGGAAGCGGTTGGTTTGGGCTAAAGTCGGCAAGGTGGGGGTCAGGGTGAGGGTTGCTAGGAACAATCCCATTGTCACCGTCAAAGCACGCATGATGTCTCTCCCACACGTTACTCCCGTTAAGAATCACCTGGCCCCGCCAAGTTCCGCACCAGATGTATATAGTGGCGCGCTGCGTGGGTCAAGGGCGTCCGTTGCGCGTCAATCTGCACCAATTGTAACCCCTGAGCGTGGGCCGTCAACGCCGCTGTTTGCGCATCCGTCCATCGCCCCTGGTAGAGCACCAAATGACCACCGCGTTTGACGAACGGCGCGCCATAGGCCAGCGCTTGGTCAGCGGGGGCCACTGCTCGCAACAACACCAAATCATAGGCCCGCTGGTGGGCAGGGGTCGCACCCAACACCTCCGCCCGCCCCGTGAGCACGGTGACGTTTTCCAACCTGAAATCAGCCACCAACTGCTGGAGAAAGTGAGTCTTTTTGTGGCGAGCGTCGAGCAGCGTAACCCGCCAGTGGGGTTGCAACAGGGCCACCACGAGTCCTGGAAATCCTGCGCCGGTGCCAATATCTACGACCCGCCATGGGGCTGTCTCGTAGAGATAGGGGCGAATCCCCTGGGCGCTGTCCCACAGGTGCTTTTCCCAGAAATCCGCCGGTGCCGTGATGCGGGTGAGATTGAGCCGTTGATTGCCCTGCAGGATGGCCTCGTACAGCGCTTGCCAGCGGGGGTCAGGGTTGGAGGTGCTGCCTGGCCAGGTCTCCAGGGGGCTAGGCATCATGCCGCATCGTACTGCTGTTGAATGTACTGCTGGAGTTCCAGACCCGTCCCTTGCCGAGTAATGCGTCCGTCACTAAGCAACACCGCCTGGTCGCAGTAGGCGAGTTCCTCCAAGCGATGGGTCACCCACAGGGCCGTCACGCCCGTAGCTCGCACCAACTGTTGCACCTGCTGCGCCAGTTCCAGTTGCTGGTCGGGGTCGAGGAAGGCGGTCGGTTCATCCAGGAGCAGAATGGGCACCTGGCGCGCCAAAGCACCTGCAATCGCCAAGCGTTGTTTTTGCCCGCCGCTCAAACTATAGACGGGCCGGTTGTGCAGTTCCCACAGGCCCACCAGGCGCAACGCCTGTTCCACCCGCGCGGCCCACTGTTTTCGGGGCACATCCGCCAGCCCAAAGGCCACATCCGCGCCGACGCTGGGCATCACCACCTGATGGTCGGGATTTTGCAGCACCAGGCCAACTGGACCCGCCAGTTCGACGGACCCCTGGTCTGGTTCAATCAAACCCGCCAGGATTTTCAGCAACGTGGACTTGCCGCTGCCGTTGGCTCCCAGTAGCATCCAGAACTCCCCCTGGGGCACTCGCAACGTGCAGTCCTGGAGAGCCAGCCGCTCCGGCGACCAACCAAAGCGAACGTTTTCTAGGGCAATGGCCGTTTTCACCGTTCCTAAAACTATGGACAACTATCCACAGGCTGCCAACCGAACGGTACTGTTGACAACTTCCTCCGCCACCGACGGAGGCGGAGCGTGCCGGAGTCTCACCGGCAAGCCACTGCTGCACGCAAACCGCGCTCTCGGGGCGGTAGGTGGTCGGTCATCTCCAGCTGGTGGTAGCTGGAGACTCGCACGACTCAGTGACTGCGGTACGACCGCCGCTAACGCCTGAGCAACTCCCCGCCAGAACGACCATACATGCTTTCCCCGATTCCTTGCAGGTAGGGAAAAGGTGACATAGCCGTCTCGGCAGGGAACAATGACTGTCCCCCGGCAAGCGGGTCGTTCACCCAGGCGCAAAACTCTTCTAGCCAACACCAACGCTGCAGCAAGATGCGGTGAAATGCCAAGTTTCCTGGCGTAATTAACCGCACCGATAACACTGCTGTGGGCTGGGTTGACTTCACACACGTCCACCCCCGCTCTCAACGCAGCCAACTTGAGACCAGTTAAAACCTTACGATAAGCAAAACTCGACAACTGACGGCAACGGCGGGGTGATTCACTCTCTAGCTGCGCCCGTTTACGCTGAAAGTCGAGCTCTTCTACAACCAACGGCTTTCCCTTCTCTGCTGCTAACCGCGCAACCTGGGCGCAGGTTTCCAAAATCATGGCTTGTGCTTGACCAGTCGTCTTGCCGTACAGGTTCCGGTCAAACCGCCAAGACGCGACCCAGTTCCCATACCGGTCCATTTCGGTTACGGCCAAGTGGTCAGCATTGATGTCCACACCATCAGCATTGATGTCCACACCAATAGCACCAGCCGCCAGGTTGGTCACCGGTTCTGGTCGCATTTGTTCGATACTGACGATGACTCGCCAACCACGCGCATCCAGGATGAAACGATAGTTAACGGCTGTACCGATACGCTTGGTCGTAGCTTTGCCGCTACGCGTGGTCGTGCGTACCTTCACTCCCTGTAACGCTTGCACAATTTGGTCATGACCATAGGCAAACCGAAGGCCCGTTAACTTCAGGTAGACTTTCTTTCCTTTTTGCTCTGGTCCTGGAGACAAGTGGTCAGCAAATGAATCCACAAGGGCATCCGGCACGCGCAGATAAAGCGTGAACGTCCCGTCCGTTTCCGGTACGGCTTGGCATGATACATTACCGGCTGTCTCATCCTGACTACCAAGTACGAAAAACTGTCGAGAACGGCTAAACCGCCAGTCGGCTAACCATTCCGCGTGAGAAGCATAACCATTAGCCGCCAGAGCAAACTGCTGGCGAAACAGTCGATTGGAACCGAAACACAGCCGTATCTTGCCACTGTGCCTATCGGCTTCCAGCCGCGACAGTTGACTTTGCAACCTAGCCAAGCACCGTTGCTTTTGGTGCAAGACAAACCGACGCTTTTCCTTCTTAATGACTCGTTCTGCCTCGCGTATTTTCTGTTGCAACTCCTCAATCGGCGTCAATTGACTTTCTTTGACAGCTTGTATGCGTCCTTCTAGTTCCACACGTGCACTGTTGAATTGTCTGGAAGTGATACCAAACCGTTGCAGGAATTCCCGTTTTGTCTGGTTTTTGTCCCGCCCCGCAGCCGTGACAGCGAATAATGACCGCTCCGCCCGGCCAAATAATTCTGCATAGGCAGACAGCACCTGATGCTGTTCTGAGCTGGTGGCAATCCGTGCTTGGTAGCTAAACGTCAGACGCACAACCGCTGGCACCGCTCACTTAATTTCATGGCTAGATGCCCATATATGTATATAAGCGCGCTCACTTAATTTCATGGCTAGATGCCCATATATGTATATAAGCGTACATACATTAAACAGTTATCAACCCCTGGTCCAGGTAGGTTTTGAGAGGTTGCCAGCGAAACTCGCGGCCACTGGCGACCTCCACCACCACCTTGCAGCGGGGGTACTGGGTCGGCACCACCGTCAAATAACGCAATTCCTGGCGGGACAACACTTTGCCTTCAATCAGCCACAGTACCACGCCCTTGGCCTGGGGAGGTAACGCCGCCAGCGCTTGGTCGAGCAAGGGCGGGAAGTAGTACACATCGCCAACTGCTGCGGTTTGGGCCAGGGCTTTTCCCAAGTGGGCCGGACGCACCCCGTGAAAGCGAGTCAAAAACGCCTCCAGTTCACCCATGCCGCGCGCTGTCATATGGAGCGTGCGATACCCCGCGCCCTTCAAGCGCCGTTGATAGCGTCCTTCGTGACCGCCTTCCGGTGGCACCCACACCGCCAGCGCCCCGTGTTGCTCCAAATCCTGCTCAAACTGATTGCCAATGACAATGAGCGCCATACCCTTTTCCCCAGGCCATTTACTAAAACTGTAACAGAGTTTGCCCTAGCGAGCAGGCAACTGGGGGTCTCGTGGTATCCCGCCTCGGTAGGCCCCGCAGTAGTAAAGGGTCATGACGGCCTCAAAGGCCCAGTGGTTGGGGTCCAAATCAGCAAAGGGGATGGGTAACTCCCGCACCCGCCGCGTGGCGCAGGCTTGGGCAACCCGAGACTCAGCCGCAATAGCTGGGACTGGGAGCAGCAGAGCCGCCAGCCCGAAGATCAGCAACAAACGGTTCATCTTTGGGTCTGGTCAACCTCGCACTACTACAACGGTAACAAAGCTGGCCCCTAAAACGAGTTACAGTAGGTGGGAGCGGGAAAAACCAACGATGAACATCACCGACTTTCGCGCCGCCTGCCAAACCTGGAGCGTGGGCACTCGACCCGTTTTGGAACTGGGGAGCCTGATTCGCACAGGCGAGGACGCGCGCGCCCTGATGCGGGTGATTGCCGCCTTGTGGTGCCAGAACCTGGACCTGGACGACTCCACCGTAACCCGCATGGCTTTTATCTACGACCTGCTCAGCCATTGGGAATCCTGGAGCAAACACCAGGCCCAGGAGTGCGAACAGGTGGTGCAGGGTCTCCACCTGCAGCTTCAAGGCATGGGGCAGCGGACCAGCTCCCAGGAAACCCTGGACCTGCTCATCCAAGTCCTAGCTAGCGGCATCAGCGCCCACATTGACGACATGGATTAGGAGTGCCCCGAGGCCCAACCCAATCGCTGGGTGACGTTTGTCGCGCCCTACCATCACCAGATAGCAGCAGGTTGAGCATGCCCCATCCCCACTTCAGGGCACAGCCCCGCCCTTGGCTTTTCTCTAAAGCGGCTTAGCTATACTGACTGGCAAATGTCCCAAAGTTACTTGAAATGACTAGGGCAGAAAAGAAACAAGAGCGCAAACATCTAGGGTTTCGGTTGCTGCCCATATAAGGTGCTGAGCGGACCGCCCTCGTTTCCCCTTCAGACATTCGTCGCCAGTTGCCTATTCTAGCGTCGGTCCGCTCCTGCAGCTCAAAAATCAATTCCATCCGGTGTGCGGGGAAACGGGATCACATCGCGGATATTGCCCATACCGGTCATGAACTGGATCAACCGCTCAAACCCCAGCCCGAATCCCGCATGGGGTACAGTCCCGTAGCGCCGCAAATCCAGATACCACCAGTAGGCGGCGGGGTCTAAACCACAGGCTTCAATCCGCCGCAATAGCACGTCATAGCGCTCCTCCCGCTGGGAACCCCCGATCAGTTCGCCCACCCTGGGAACCAGCACATCCATCGCCGCCACGGTTTTTTCGTCGTCGTTGAGCCGCATATAAAACGCTTTGATGTCCTTGGGGTAGTCGTAAACGATCACTGGCTTTTTACACAGTTCTTCAGCGAGATACCGTTCATGCTCCGACTGCAAATCCAAACCCCACTCCACGGGATATTCAAAGTTTTTGCCGGATTTTTTCAGGTAAGCGATGGCCTCCGTATAACTCATCCGCTCAAAGGGTTGCTCCGCCATCCGTTCGGCCACCGTTAAAACCGTGGGTTCAATCCGTTGCTGGAAAAATTCCAAATCCGGTAAATCATGCTCCAGCACATAACGAAACACATGCTGTAAAAAGGCTTCCGCCAGGTCCATGTCGCCCGCCAAATCACAAAAGGCCACCTCCGGCTCAATCATCCAAAACTCGGCCAGATGGCGAGACGTATTGGAGTTTTCAGCGCGAAATGTCGGGCCAAAGGTATAGACCTTGGTGAGAGCCGTGGCCATAATTTCGGCCTCCAGTTGCCCGCTCACCGTTAGATAGGCCCGCCGCCCAAAAAAGTCCTGGCGAAAATCAATTTCTCCCTGCTCATTGCGGGGCAATTGGTGCAAGGGCAAATTCGTGACCGTAAATAATTCCCCCGCCCCTTCACAGTCACTTGCCGTCAGGATAGGCGTATGCACCCACACAAATCCCCGCTCCTGGAAAAACTGGTGGATGGCCATCGCGCAGTGGTTGCGAATCCGGGCAATCGCGCCGAAGGTGTTAGTCCGGGGGCGCAGGTGGGCAATCGTGCGCAGGAACTCAAAGGAGTGCCGCTTCTTTTGCAGGGGATAAGTCTCTGGATTCGCGTCGCCGTACAATGTAATGCTTTCGGCCTGCAATTCCACCCGCTGTCCCTTAGCGGGGGACGCCACAAGCAACCCCTGCACCGCAATCGCCGACCCCGTGTGCAACCCGGCAGCCAGTTCGTAAAGCGGCGAGGTCTTCGGCACCAGCACCTGCAGGTTAGCCAGGCAACTGCCGTCGTTGAGTTCCAGAAAGCACAAGTCTTTCAAGTCACGGCGCGTGCGCACCCACCCCTGGGCAACCACCGGGGTATCGGGTGGGGTTTGGGTCAATAACTCGCGAATGGGTGTCGCCGCCAACATACCTTAAAACTGTACCAGCACGTTGGCAATGCGTCCTTGGCGCGCTACTGTCAGCAGCATGGCTCGAGGCCGCCGTTGTAGATAGGCCCGCAATTCCTCCGCGTCCTCTAGTGGACGACCGTTCAAGGCCAACAAGCGGTCTCCTGGCCGTAGCCCAATCAGTTCCGCCGGCGAGTTGGGTTCCACGTCTTGAATCACCAGTGTTTCCGGGTCAAGGGCAATGCCTAGCCGAAATCCTTGCGCTGGGGTAGGCGGCACTGGCGGCGTTGCCACCTTAGGAATGGGATTGTTGCGGTTTTGGGCGATAAACTCCCGCGCGTTGAGAATGCTCGTGGCAAACCCAATGCCGATGTTCGCCCCGATCCCTGCTGGGTTGAGAATCGCGCGGTTGACGCCAATGAGTTCCCCTCGGGAGTTGAGCAGCGGCCCGCCGGAATTGCCGGGATTGATGGCCGCGTCCGTCTGCAAATCCCCGTTGGGCGCGATCCGGCTGAGAATGCCAGTGGTCAAGGTCCCCGACAATCCAAAGGGACTCCCGATGGCAAACACCCGCTGGCCCACTTGAATCCCATCCGCATTTGCCAAGGGCACAGTGGGCAACGGTCCTTGGACACCCTCCAGCCGCACTAGCGCCAAATCCCGCTGCCGGTCGGTGGCAATCACCCAACCTCTGTAGCGCGCGCCTGTACTGGTAATGACTTGTACCGTTCGGAACCCCCGCACCACATGTTCACCCGTCAACACCAGGCCCTCGGGGCTGATGATGGTTCCCGAACCGTTGCCATAGCCAGTGTGAATCGTGACCACAGCGGGGCTGGCCTTGCGATAGACCTCAATGCTGACCCGTTCCTCGGCGGCAAACCGGGACTGGGCCGTGCTAGGGCTGATTCCTAGCAGTGGCGATGTTGTAGCTAGGGTTAGGGTCAGCAGGGGCCAAACCAACGCAGAAGCTCTCATAGACCATCGCCAGATAAACGCCGACTCGTTAGACGGTGCGATAAAGGTGAAGTTTCAGCGCCGGAAGTCCGCCTGACCCCTAGGTTAACGCGCTCTTTGGCGTTGCGGCAACCAAAGTTCGTTAGCTTGCAGGGCAAGTTCCGTTCTTTCTGACGCTCTCAGTGACAAACGCAAGTGGCTTGGCTATATGTTTAAACAGGGTATTTTGGAGTGGGAATGCCCATGGGACGGTGGTTTTGGCAAGGGGTTTTACTGCTGGCGCTTTGGGGAATACAACCGCTGGCGGCGCAACCGGCCAATCCCGAAGCCCAGAGCAAGTTCCAGCAGGCGACCCGCTCCCTGAGCCGCAACGAAAACACCAAAGCCCTCCAAGAATTTCAAGACGCCCTCAAGCTCAATCCCAAAATGGCGGGTGCGTGGCGGGGATTGGGCATTGCCCTGGGACGCTTGGGACGCTGGGCCGAAGCCGCTCAAGCGCAGGCGCGCGCAACGGCACTGGAACCGCGATACGCCCCCGGTTGGGTGTTGCGGGGATGGGCCGAACACCGCAGTGGCAATCACCCCATCGCCGTGCAGTGGTTGCAACAGGCCCTGCAGCTCGACCCTAAAAACGTCCAAGCCCACAACGCCCTTGGTGTCGTTTACCTCTTTCTCAATCAACCCCAGAAGGCCGAAGCCAGCACTCGCGCCGTGCTCAAACTCGACCCCAAAAACGGCACCGCCTGGTACAACTTAGGGCTGAGTCTCGACCGCCAGGGACGCTATGCCGAAGCCATTGCCGCCCAAACCCAAGCCCAAAAGTGGGAACCGAATAATCCCCACCCCCTCCTAGCGCAGGCGGTGAGTTACCTGGCGCAAAATCAAATTTCTCAAGCTCGTGCGGTGTTTCAACGGGCTATTGCGCTCGACCCCTGGTATGCCCAAGCGGCGGGCATGGACGACCTAGTGCGCGCTGGGTTTAGTCCAACTCAGATTTCTCGGTTGAAGAAACTTCTGGAACAGCCTCGGTAGGCGCCATCACCTGGTTTTTCCGCATCATCTCTCTGACAGTCGAATATGCCGTTATGCTCACCAGTAGGACTGTACAGTTGTAAGGTCTTCTCTTGGGTTTTATAGCTAAAATCACAAAACTTGACATAAGCTACGGATAGTTTCATTGACCAAGGATTGCAGATTTTCGATTGGACTCACCTGTAACTTACGCACCTTTTGCTCAATCAATCGGGTTCAAATCTGGCGAATATCTAGGCAAATATATCAGCTCACACCCAGCCGCTTCCACCACTTGCCTAACCGCCGCCGACCGGTGAAAACTGGCATTGTCCATCACTATCTTTTTGCCAGGACCAATCG
>JANXAM010000014.1:44744-58708 GCA_025062155.1 Gloeomargarita sp. SKYB120
ATTGACCAAGGATTGCAGATTTTCGATTGGACTCACCTGTAACTTACGCACCTTTTGTTTAATCCGATACCACACCTATTCGATTGGATTCAAATCGGGTGAATAACTCACACCCAGCCGCTTCCACCACTTGCCTGACTGCTGCTGACCGGTGAAAACTGGCATTGTCCATCACTATCTTTTTGCCAGGACCAATCGCCGGTAGTAACCACTCACGCAACCAAGCTAAAGCTCCCTATCCAGGTTAATGGCTCGATTAATCTCCCGAGATAATAACCACCCATCATACTCACCCTTTCACGTTTTTTACCTACCTTTTTGCCATAAACTCTTTCCCCTTTTACACCCCAGCCATACGCATAAACCGCTCGCTGGTCAATGCCGGATTGGTCTATGTAAACGACTTCTTCCGGCTTCACATCCCTCATTCTCTCTAGATACGCCTGTCGCTCCTGCTCATCTTGTTCTTGGTAGGAAAATATAGCCTATCTTTTTGAGTGCTCTACAAATCGTCATACTACTCACACCCCAGATGGCCGCCATTTCCTTTTGGGTCAGACTGGGATTTGCCTCGACAAACTTGCGAAATTTATCCAAGTCTTTAATCTCAGAACTATACCCCTTTTGGTAACCGGTCTTCGGCGCGCAGTCACCGGTTTTAGACTATTGTTTGAGCCAACGTTTTAATGTGCGATACCCGATGTGAATCCCTCAAGACCGCTTCAATGGCTTTCTGACGTAAGTCTTTGCTGTAAGGCTATAGACATCGCTCCGTAACCTATTAGCCTTATTCTACGTCAGACTAAATGTTTTTTAGCCATAGAAGCGGCCGGGTTTTGACTGGTTTATTTACCAAGATATTCACCTGATTTGAATCCAATTGAGCAGGTGTGATCTCGGCTGAAAAGATGGGTCGGTTATGCGTGGAGTTTAACCAAGCAAAGCCTGCGTTCTCTCGTGGATGAAGCTGTCTGTCTTAATATGTCAACCTTTGTCGTCTTAGCTATAAGGCAGAGAAGGTTGCGACTGGGGAGAATAAAGCCATCGCTGCTGTCGAACGCCTGCAGAGATTCACTCGTAGCCACGACTGCGCAAGCTGTGAACAAACAGTAAGCAAGAGCAGACAGACAGCATAGGGTTTGCTTATTTTCATTGCCTGGTTGGCAAAGCCGTTCCCTATCAGGCTGCTTGGGGTGTGACCGCCGACTCATTGACCCACGCCCGTACCCGTTGCGCCACCAATTCAGGGTACTCCAACATAGCGAAATGACCGCAGTTGGGCAACTCCCACACAATGTCCTCGCCCGCCCGGAAACGGGGATGGAAACTGGCCAAGTGGCGCACATAGACGCAGGGCATGATGGGGTCCTTTTGGCCCGCCACTAAATACAGTGGCTGGGTCAACTGGCTGACCACCTGGGGCAACCGATGCACCTCCATTTCCGTGGTTGAAGTCAGCAGGGTACCTTGAGCCGCCTGGGGGCAGGCCTGCAGCCAATCCTTGAGCCGCTGTTTCCCCCACTGCACTGGCAACGGTCGAGCCACGTCACGGCGGGCAAAAAACCAGCCACCGCCAGGCACCCATTGCATCCAAGGGGCGCGCCAACGCACCAACTGCACCCCTAAGCGGCGAAAGCGGTCAAATTCCTGTTGCAAATAAATCCCACCACCAGCGTTGATGCCAATCACGCCGGCAACCCGTTCGGGAAATTGCGCCGCCGTCAGCAGCGCGACACTCGCCCCCAGCGAATGGCCCACCAACCAACAGGTGGATATCCCCACATAGCTCAACAGTTCCGCCAAATCCTGAGCGTAGCTATCCAATGAAAAAACGGGGTTGTTGACCGTCGGCTGGGACGCCCCAAATCCCCGCAAATCATAGCTCAAACAGGTGAAATCCCGCTTGAGCAAGTCCGTCAAGGGTCGCCAGTAGTGGCGACTCAACAACCAGCCGTGGATAAATACCAGTGCCGGACCGTCACCTACCAACTCGTAAACATGCGGCACACCCTGGATAGAAACGGTCGGCATGGGAACCAATGACAATCAAGGACATGGGTTTGCCCGTAACCCATCCTACCAGATGGCGCCCTGCTTTCCCAACCCCCGCTACCAGCTCGCCTTGACCACCCCTGGCAATAAGCCTTGGAGCGCCAGTTCCCGCAGCGCGTTGCGACACAGGCCAAAATCTCGGAAATACCCGCGCGGGCGTCCGGTCAACCAGCAACGATTACGCAGGCGATTGGGGGCGCTATTGCGCGGTAGGCGTTGCAATTGCCGGTGAATGGCCAGCCGTTCCTCCCACGTCTCCGCCGCCAGAAATTGCTGCTTGAGTTGCTCTCGTTTCTCGCGGTACTTGTTCACCAGCCGTTGCCGGCGTTTTTCCCGCTCGATCATGCTCTTTTTGGCCATTGCCCCCCTACCTACGCGCAAAACTAATCTCCTATTATTCCTATCCGTGGTTTGACTCGTCAAGGGGCGGTGGGGATTGTACCCTAGAAAGAAAGCGAGGGAACCGGCGATGGCGAAATTTCGGATTGGACAACGGGTGCGGATTGTGCGCCTACCGGCCTATGTCAAAACCGCCGAACCGATGCCGATGTTGCGCCCACCGCAGGTGATTTCGGTCGGCGAGGAGGGCGTGATTCTGGCCTATCATCCGGGCGGCGATTGGAGTGTGCGTTGTCAACGGGGAGCCTACTTACTAGCGGAATCTTACTTGGAGGCAGTAGAGCCATGAGCACGGCCAAGGAACAGCGGCATCCGTTGTATCACGTGGACCGGCTGGTGGTGGACCAGCTCTTGCTCAGCGATCCGGACGACTACGCGCTGGCAGAATGGGCGCGGTTGTACATCCGTTACCAAAACTTTCCGGGGGCGCGGGATATCCAGCGGGATTTGGCGCAAACCCTAGAGCGCTGGGGGCTAGCGCTGGAGGAGGTGTTCCAGCGGACGCGGGCCATTCATCAGCAGGGCCTGGTCTACCGTGGTCGCGCCACCGCCCAGGAGGACTGGAACTAACCCCATGCGCTGGCCTTACGTCACCACCGGCATCCCCGACGAGGCGTTCGAGCGCCTGCCCGGCATCCCCTTGAGCAAACGGGAGTCGCGCGTTTTGATCCTGTCGCAACTTTGTCTGCAAAAAAATTCGATTGTTTGGGACATCGGCGCCGGCACCGGCACAATTGCGATTGAAAGCGCTCTGTTGTGCCAGGAGGGGCAAGTGATTGCCATCGAGCGGGACGAGGATGTGGTGGGATTAATCCAGCGCAATGCCGAACGGTTTGAAGTGCAAAATATGACCATCGTGGCGGGTCATGCGCCCGATTGCCTGCAAGCCATCACGCCCCTTCCGGACCGGATTTGCTTAGAGGGGGGACGCCCGGTGGATCTAATGTTGCGAGAATCCTGGCGCTATCTGCGTCAAGGAGGCCGCCTGGTCACTGCCACCGACAGCCTGGAGGCCTTTTACAGCCTGATGCAAACCTTGGGGGAACTCCAAGCCCGCAAAGTCGAAGTGATCCAATCCGCCGTCAACCGGTTAGAGACACGGGGCATGCAGCGAGTTTTGGTGGCGCTGGACCCCATCTTTATCCTGAGCGGGGAAAAGCCATGACCTTGGCTGTGCTGCTGGCAACGCTCCAGCGTTTGGCCTACCCAGCGGTGCTTCCGTTGCCGCAGTGGGAAATCGCCAAGGAACCCGAACTGGCATGGCAAACGGTCGAAATACCTGCGACCTGGGGGGGCTACAACCAGACCGTCTGGTGGCGCAAACGGGTCACGTTACCGACGGCCTGGCGGAACCGCCCAATCGCTCTGCGCATGGACATTCCCGAGGGGTTGGTCTTTCTCGAGCAGCAGCCCTACAGCGGTCTGGATCGCCATCATCCGGTTATTGTTTTGCCGCCGGACCTGGGGCCGGAATTCACCCTTCAGATTCAGGCCGACAGCGGTCGCACCCGTGAACCCCCCACCTGCCGGTTCAGTGAACTGGTGGTGATTGACCCCGAAGCCGAAAAGCTCTGGACCTGGCTGGCGCATCTCCAGACGGTGCAGGAAGCGTACCCCTGGGTCCAGGCGGGTTTGCAAGCCTGGCTAGCAACCGTGGAAACGACAGCGATTGACGTCCCGACCTGGCTGAAAACCTTGCCTGCAGCCCTACGCGCCCAGACGACCAGCCCTGCGACACCCCACATCTACCTGGTCGGCCATTCCCATCTGGATGTGGTCTGGCTGTGGACCCTGGACCAAACCCGCCGCAAAGTCGGTCGCACCTTCAGCACCGCTTTGAATTTGCTGCAGGAATTCCCCCATTTTTATTTCCTCCAAACCCAAGCGCAACTCTACCGCTATTGCCAGCAGGATTACCCAGAGATTTACCGGCATCTCAAGGCGCAGGTGCAAGTGGGCCGGTGGTGCGTGGAGGGGGCCGTGTGGGTTGAACCCGACGGCAATTTAATCAGCGGTGAATCCTGGGTGCGACAACTGGTTTACGGGCAACGGTTTTTTCAACAGGAATTCAACGTCACCTGTCGCGTGCTGTGGCTGCCCGATAGCTTTGGGTATCACGGCAATTTGCCCCAGTTGCTGCAACAGGCCGGCATCTCCTACTTCTTCACCACAAAACTGAACTGGAACGACACCCAGGCGTTTCCCTACGCTTCTTTCTGGTGGCAGGGGATTGACGGGACGCGGGTGCTGGCGCATCAACCGCCGGTGGGGCTAGAAGGATTGCTGAGCATTCCCGACCTGGATAAAACGGGCCAGCGCTATGCCCAGAAAGAGGTGGCGCCGGTCGTGTTGCAAACCTTTGGCTACGGGGATGGCGGCGGCGGCGTCACGCGGCAGCATTTACAGCTCTCCGAGTTGCTGCAATCGCTCAATCTGCCCTATCCCCATCAGATTTCCGACCCCGTCGCCTTTTTCACCCACTTAGAGCGCTACGGCGACCGGCTCCCCACCTGGCAGGGCGAGCTGTACCTGGAAAAACATCGAGGGACCTATACGACCCACAGCCGCGTCAAACAGCAGCACCGCCAGGCCGAGCGGGAATTTTACCTCACGGAACTACTGGCTACTTACGCCTGGTTAGCCGGCGCTCCCTACCCGGCGACCCGCCTCGACCAGTGCTGGCAACAGCTCTTGCTCCTGCAGTTTCACGACATTTTGCCCGGTACCTTCATCGCCGACGCCTACCCCCAGGTTATGGAGGACTTTGCGCAAATCCGGAGGGATTTATCGGCGTTGCGCCAGGAAGCGTTAGACCGTTTGCGGGCGCATCCCATCGCAGCCGATACGTGGACTGTATGGAACGTCATCCATGCCCTGGAAAACGCCGATGTGTTCCTACCGGTGCCCCGCACCCTGCTGCAGGGGAACCGCTTTACCCTGCGCGCCAATGGCCAGGTGATTCCCCACCAAGTGTTAACGGCAACCAGTCCCGTCCCGAGCTTGTATCCCGAACATCACCCGCCTGGATGCACGCCCGTTTTGTGCCGGCTGCCCACGCTACCTGCTTACAGCAGCATCGAAATTCACTGGGAACCCACAACCGTCCCTGACGCACAACCGCCCTACGCTCCCACTGTGCAGCATCTGGAGAACGAATGGTTGCGCTTGACCTTGGACGCCCAGGGGAACTTGCGCGAGCTGTGGGATAAACGGTTGCAGCGCAATTGCCTGGCGCCTGGACAGGCGGGGGCCGAAATTTGCCTGTTTCTCGACCGTCCCCGGCAGTGGGAAGCCTGGGACATTGACGCGGACTACGCCCAGCACCCCAGCCCCACACTGCGACTCACAGGCGCCCAGGTGGTCGAGCAGGGCCCACTGCGCCAGGGGGTTGCGTTTGCCTACGAGGTGCATCAGGAGAACGGCCTGCACTGCCGCCTGCAGAAGTCCCTGTACCTGTACCGAGACAAACCCTTTGTGGAATGTTTTGTGGCGGTGGATTTAACCCAAAACAATTACGCGCCGTTTGTGATGAAACTCCGGTTGCCGGTGGACCTGGATTGCGAGCAGGCCACGTTTGACATTCCCTTCGGGATGATCCGGCGCTCGACCACCCATCCTGCTCAATTTGAAGTGCCCGCCTTGACCTGGGCGGACCTGTCTGGCCCCATTTGGGGCATGAGTGTGCTGAGCCGCGATAAATATGGCTTTTCGGTGGGGAAAAATTGCATCAGTCTGACGCTGCTACGGGTGGCCCATTATCCCCATCCTCAAGAACCGTGGCATTTAACCGATACGGCAATTACCGATACGGGAACCCATATGTTTTGCTGCCGGTTTTATCCCCACGCCGGCGACGTGACCACGGCCTCCATCCCCCAGCAGGCCCGAGAGTTCTTGTACCCACCGCTAGGGGTCCCTGGCCGTTTTCGCCAGCCCCTGAACCCGCTGGTCACGCTGGATACACCCCACGTATGCCTGGCGGCGGTGAAAAAAGCGATGGCAAGCGAGGCGATGGTCCTGCGGCTTTACGAGACCCGTGGGCAACCGACGCAGGCTCGTCTGGTTTCCCACATCCCGGTGCGGGAGATTTGGGAGTGCGACCTGCAGGAAAGACCCCAACGTTGCCTCGGCCAGGGGGCTGCCTGGACCTTAGATTTCTCTCCGTTCCAGGTCAAAACCCTGCTGCTATGGCCTGGTTAGGAGGGTCAACACCT
Organism: Gloeomargarita sp. SKYB120; assembly: GCA_025062155.1. Taxonomy (NCBI): domain Bacteria; kingdom Bacillati; phylum Cyanobacteriota; class Cyanophyceae; order Gloeomargaritales; family Gloeomargaritaceae; genus Gloeomargarita; species Gloeomargarita sp. SKYB120. The sequence goes on from JANXAM010000014.1 coordinate 51,410, forward strand.
GGGGGGGCGACGCATCCGGTGGATAGAGCAAACTCACCTGGACCCATCGCCGTTGCCCTGGCGCCATGCGCATTTCCACCAGCGGTTCCAGCATCTGACCTCGCCGCAACACTAGATGGGTATCCCGCACGCGCGGTAGGCCTTGATCATCGTCGTAGCGCACCCGCACCGTTCCTCGGAAAAAGACCTGGGGCGCTGGTGGTTGCCAAAACCGTAGTCCTCCCTCAGGGCGGTCGGTTTTCAAGGGCGACTCCAACCCCAGCACTACCTGGCGGGTCTGGGACTGGCGATTGACCAGAGGCAAGACCAGGCTGTAGTGCACGGTGTAGTTGCCGTGGGTGCGGTAGGCGGTGTCGGGATAACGGACGAGCATCGGCGCCGTTTGGTCCTGGCCCGTGCCCAGACGCCCGCGCGGTAACAGGCTAATCCCGTAGGAAAGCGCACCACCCGGCGGGGGAATGGCCAGGGTATCCTGCTGGGGGTCCGTGAGGACAGCCCGCCACCGCGTTCCTAGGGCCACCCCGCTGACCCGGCCATAGCGAAACGTCCCGGCTGGAGCATCAAGAGGCGTGGGCGCTAAATCCCGAGGGCCGGCGAGATGCCCTTCCTGCAACAGTTGCCGCCAACGGCTTAAGCTGGGGGGTTTCTCATGGCCGTCGGGCGTGACGGTGGCAAACAGCCCTAAACTAGCGGCGTAAACCGCCTGGTCACTGTGCAGACGTAGCAGGACCGAGCGGGCATTGCGGGTGATCCCCAAGCGGCGGGTGGGAATCGGCTGGTTGAGCAGGACGCGGGTCTCCCCCGGCGGAATCGTCAGGGTTTGGGGCGCCAGGGGTTGATGCCCTCCTCGCAGTAGAAAATCTGTCAAGCGGCTCCCCGGCCCGCTATAGACCCAGCCCAAAGGATTCGGCACGGCAGACGGGAGCGCAAGGAAGGGAGCGTCCGGTTGAGTCAAAAAGCTGGCGCCCTGGCGCAGCGTGACGGTAGCCGGTCGGGGCCCCGGATTCCCCAGCAGAAACCCCAGGTAAAACGTGCGGTCGTCCTGAGCGCCAGGAGCATCGGCGATGTGGTGCAAAAACGCCGCGAATTCCCCTTGAAACCGGTAGTTGAGATGGGCGCTGGGATGCCGCATCCCCCGGGGCGGAAACGTCGAGAGCAAAATCCCCTCAGTCAGCACCAATTCGGGGCTGTTGCTGTTGAAGAGGGGAATGGCATTCAACCCCCCCGTCAGCGGGCGCACCACCTGCGGACGGAAGATTTCCTGTACGGCTGGCGCTTGGGCAATGGCTACCCATCCCATCATCCTGGGACAACAGCAATGGCTTCAATCTCCACCCGCGCCTCCTTCGGCAAGCGGGCGACTTGAACGCAGGCCCGCGCAGGGGCGTACCCCGCCGGAAAGTACTCGGCATAGACCTGGTTCATCGCCGCAAAATCCGCCAGGTCCACCAAATAAACCGTCGTTTTCACCACGTGCTGCCAGCTACAGCCCGCCGCCTGCAACACCGCTCCCAGGTTCTCCATCACTTGGCGGGTCTGGGCGGTAATGTCGCCATCTACAAGTTCCCCCTGGGCATTCAACGGAATTTGCCCCGACAAAAACAGCCAAGTGCCCTGGGCCAGTACCGCCTGCTGATAGGGGCCAACGGGCAAGGGCGCCCGCTCTGTCTGCACCGGTTGGGGCCTCATACCGTCGGACGAATCCCGTAGTAGCGAAATCGCAGGTAATCCTGCAGGATGTGGCTGTGGTCAAAACACAGCGGATGGGGGACGTCCCAGGGCAAAAAGATGCCGACGCCCTTGGCATCATCCCCCGCCTGAGGTTCGCCAGTCGCCGTGGCGATAAAAACAGTGGCAATCGTATGCTGTCGCGGGTCCCGCTGGGGGTCGGAGTAGGTGTGAAACTGGGTGACCAATTCCACCGTCAACCCGGTTTCCTCTTGGGCTTCCCGCCGCGCTGCCTGCGCCAAGGTTTCCCCGTAGTCCACAAACCCGCCCGGAATGGCCCAGCCCAGGGGCGCGTGTTGCCGTTCTACCAGCACCAAAGGCCGATGGGGACGGTCCACCAGCTCGATGAGAATATCCACTGTCGGGGCTGGGGTGCGGGTCATGCCTATGCTTCCTGAAACTCCAGATATAACTGGCGCAGTTGCTCGATCAATTCTTGCTCCACCTGCTCGATAAACTCCCCTGCCTGCTGCGCATCGAAGGCGTACCGCTCGCTCACATCGGGGTCCATCAGGTAATCCCGCAGGGACTCCAGCATGACCTCGGCCATCTCCTCAGCAAATTGGTCGGCGACGTCGGAGTAGGGTGCCATACGGTACACAATGTAAACGTCTTCATTTTATTGTTACCATGCACCAGGAACTTCGCCTATCACCGGACGTTATTAAGTTTGATGAACGGGGGCTGGTGCCGGCCATCATCCAGGACTACCGCGATGGCATGGTGCTAATGGTTGCCTGGATGAACCGCGAGTCCCTGCAAAAGACCCTGGAAACGGGACGCACCTGGTTTTGGAGCCGCTCGCGGCAACAGCTCTGGCCCAAAGGAGACACCTCCGGCCATGTGCAGTGGGTACGCTGGATCCGCTACGACTGCGACCACGATGCCCTGCTCATCGGGGTGGAACAGGTGGGAGACATCGCCTGCCACAAGGGAGAACGCAGTTGTTTTCACCTGGTGGATGACCCGCAGGGCCCCCCCCAATTGCCTCCCAGCGACCTGCTCCAGCAGCTCTACATCCTGATTTGCCAGCGCCGCGACCAACCCCAGCCCGGTTCCTACACCAGCCATCTGTTCGAAGGGGGCGACAACCGGATTCTCAAGAAAATTGGCGAAGAAACCGCCGAATTTCTCATGGCCTGCAAAGACCGGCACCCTGAAACCATAGCCAGCGAATGCGCCGACTTGCTCTACCACACCCTGGTGGCGCTAGCGGCATGCCACGTGCCTTGGTCGAACGTGCTCCAGGAATTAGCGCGACGCCGACGGTAATGGCGCCAGAAAGCGCCAAAACACCCCCAACCTGTTTGTGGCTCCCGACAGCAATCGAGCTTTCATCTACCAGGACAAATCCAGACTCGTTACGAGTACGACTAGGTTTGCGCTACAGTAGAGGGGCAACCCAACCCATCTGAGGAAGGATTGGCCTATGGCTTACCAACTGCCCGAGTTACCCTACCCCCAAGACGCTCTGGCGCCCTACATCACGGGGGAATTGATGAGCTATCACTACGGCAAGCACCACGCTGCCTACGTGACCAACTACAACAACCTGGTCAAGGACACCGAGTACGACAGCATGCCCATTGAGGAGGTGATCAAAAAAACCTACGGCGACCCCAGCAAGGTGGGGATTTTCAACAACGGCGCTCAGGCCTGGAACCACACTTTCTACTGGAACTGCATGAAACCTGGGGGCGGGGGTGAACCGACCGGCCCGCTGGCGGAAAAAATCAAGGCCGATTTCGGCAGCTTTGAGGCGTTCAAAACCGCCTTCAAGCAGGCGGGGGTCACCCAATTTGGCAGCGGGTGGGCCTGGCTAGTGCTGGAAAATGGCACGTTGAAGGTGACCAAGACCGCCAACGCCGACAACCCCCTGTGCTTTAACCAGATTCCCCTGCTGACGATGGACGTGTGGGAGCACGCCTACTACCTCGTCTATCAAAACCGGCGGCCCGACTACGCCCAGGACTTCATTGACCACCTGATCAACTGGGATTTCGTCAGCGCCCAGTACGCCGCTGCCACCGCCTAAAACGCGGTCGTGCCAAGGATCACACAAAGGCAGGGGACCTCCCCTGTTTTTTTTATCGCCGGAGCCGCGTGCTGACTTTGACAACATTGCTGTTGTTAAAGTAGGCTAAAGATACTTAAGAAACTTTTAGGTTGTTTTACTCATGGCTCCTATGGCGACCCCTGATGCTTCCCTGGACCCGGTGCGGGTGTATTTGCGCGAAATTGGTCGGATTCCCCTGCTCAGCCATGCGGAGGAGGTGGCCCTTGGGCGACAGGTGCAGGCATTGACCCAGCTCCAGGAAAAACGCGCCGAACGCGAGCGGCAGTTGGGACGCCCCATTACCCAGGCGGAATGGGCCGAGTACGTAGGCTGTTCCGTCGAAGAGTTGGAGCGCCGCTGTAAAGCCGGGGAGCAGGCCAAGCGCAAAATGATTGAGGCCAACTTGCGGCTGGTGGTCTCGGTGGCCAAAAAGTACGTCAAGCGCAACGTGGATTTGCTGGATTTAATTCAAGAGGGCACGATTGGGATGCAGCGGGGGGTGGAAAAGTTCGACCCCAGCAAGGGCTACCGCTTCAGCACCTACGCCTACTGGTGGATTCGCCAGGCCATTACCCGCGCCATCGCTGAAAAAAGCCGCACCATCCGCTTGCCCATCCACATTACCGAAAAAATGAACAAGTTCAAGCGGGTACAGCGGGAGTTGTCCCAGAAGCTGGGGCGGTCCCCCACCATTGACGAACTGGCCCAGGCCCTGGATTTAACCCCTAACCAGGTGCGGGAGTATTTGGAGCGGATGCGCCAGCCCCTCTCGTTGGATGTAAAAGTGGGGGACAACCTGGACACGGAACTGGGGGATTTGCTGGAGGACCAGGGCATCAGCCCCGAAGAATACGCCGCTCAAGAGTCCCTAATGAGCGACATCGCCAGCGTCATCAACGACCTGACTCCCCAGCAGCGACAGGTCATTCGCCTGCGTTACGGGTTAAACGGCGAGACCCCCTTGACCCTATCGCGCATTGGCGAACTGATGAACATCAGCCGCGAGCGGGTGCGGCAGATCGAGCGGGAAGCCTTGACCCGCCTCAAACGCCGCCGCAGCGACATGCGTCACTATTTGGCCGGTTAGCGTCGCCAGTTCACTTTGGGCAGAATTTGCCGGACATCCACCCGGTGCTTGTAGCGTAGGGCGAAATTCAGCAGCGAATCCAGCAGCGAGTCCGACAGGTAGTGGGGTTGCAGCCCCAGGTCCAAAAGCTTGGTGTTTTTAGCGTTGTAGTAGTGCTCCTCCTGCTCCACGCGGGGGTTGTCCAAGTGGTGAATGGTCACTTTTAACCCCATCGCCGCCCCCGCCTGTTGCACCTTTTGGGCCAGCTCCAGCACGGTGAACTGTTCCGTGAACTGGTTAAACACGCGAAATTCCCCCGGTTGCGCAGGGTGCCGGATGGCTAGTTCCACGCAGCGCACCGTATCGCGAATATCCAAGAAGCCCCGCGTTTGCCCACCCTTGCCATAGACGGTCAGGGGATGCCCAATCGCCGCCTGGACGCAAAACCGGTTCAGCGCCGTGCCGAAAATCCCGTCGTAGTCCAGGCGATTGATCAGGGCCTCGTCCATGCCGCATTCCTCCGTGAGCACACCATAGACCACCCCCTGGTTCAAATCCGTCGCCCGCAGGCCCCACACCCGGCAGGCGAAGTGGATGTTGTGGGAATCATGCACCTTGCTCAGGTGGTACATCGAACCCGGTTGTTTGGGGTAGGGCAGGGTGTCCTTGCGGCCATTGTGCTCGATGGTGATGTAGCCCTCTTCAATGTCAATGTTGGGCGTACCGTATTCCCCCATCGTGCCGAGTTTCACGAGGTGGCAGTCGGGAAACTCCTCCTTCATGGCGTAGAGAATGTTGAGCGTCCCCACCACATTATTCACCTGGGTCAGCACGGCGTGTTCCCGGTCAATCATGGAAAAGGGGGCCGAGCGCTGTTCCCCAAAATGCACAATGGCTTGGGGTTCAAACTGGCGCAGGGATTTGATGAGAAATTGGTAATCGGTGATGTCACCCAGGAATAAATCAATTTTTTGCCCGGTCAGTTCATACCAGCGGCGCAACCGCTCCTGAATTGGCGTAATCGGGGTGAGGGTTTCCACCTGCAATTGCATATCCCAGTAGCGGCGGATCAGGCTGTCCAGGATGCCGACCCGATAGCCGCGATTGGCCAGATGTAACGCGGTTGCCCAGCCACAGTAACCATCCCCACCAATGACCAGAACGTTCATAACCTCTTGCCCATCTTTTGCGATATTTGTTTAATGTATCAGGTTTTGGGGATCACGCTAGCAAATGAGAATGGGGCTGGAGTCAAGGCGTTGGTTGACGATGAAAAGGCGGTACATCGGGGCATGGCTCGGGGTGGGTCTGAGTTTGACCCTTTGGGGGCTTTCGTCCGCGTTTGCCCAAAAGTCACCCCTGAGTCCCGCTTTGCAAACCTACTTTGACCACCTGGAGCGAGGACAGGAAGCCTTGACGTTGCGGGAATATACGGTGGCCGTTGCTGCCTTTACCCAGGCGATTCAGGTGCAGCCCCAGCGTTTTGAAGCCTATTACCAGCGCGGGCAAGCCTACAGTTTTTTGGGGCAGGACGCCGCCGCCTTGGCCGATGCGGAAAAAGCCATTCAACTCAATCCGACCTATGCCCCGGCCTACACCTTGCGGGGGCTGCTCCGGTTTCGCCATCGCAAGGAACTTGAACCCGCCTTGGCCGATTTGAACCGCTCATTGGCCCTAGACCCCCAGCAGGCTGCCGTTTACGGGTTGCGGGGTGCGATTAAGCGGCAGATGCAGGATATTGCCGGTGCCATCGCCGATTTTGAACAAGGGATTCAAGTCGCTCGCGCCCGCAAGCAATTCTCCCTCTACAAAGCCCTGGAGCGGGAACTGGAGCGCACCCGTCAACTCCAACCCCACTAACCACACAGGTAGCACGGTTTGAGAGACTGGTTAGGATGGGAGTTGCAGCAGGTTCGTAGGGAGTCAAGCCATGGCCAAGTATTGGACGCTGGCAGCCCTAGCGAGTGTGCTATTGGCAGTGCCGGTCAAGGGGCAACCTCTCACCCCGGCGGAACAATACCTTCTACAAAGTTACATGGGGCAGGCCTACGGTCGGTTCATGGCTGGGTCTTTGGGCATCAAAAGTCTCCATGTACTCACTAACGACACATCTACCTGCGCAGGCTTAACGGTTGGGTTGGGAACCGGTTTTGTGGACTTGGAAGGCCGACGCCCCCTAGCAGTAACAGTGTTGGCCACACCCACAGCGGCACAGATGTTGAATCCGAAAGAGGACGGGGTTGCCCTGCTATTCGGGGGTCAGGCGACGGCTGAGGTGAATGCTGCTCTGACTCGCAGTGTTTTGCGTCAGCTTGCCCAGGACCAGTATCCGGGGGCTATTTTTTTCCACCTGCGAGTTTGGACGCCTGGGTTTGTCGCCCAAGCCGCTCAGGAAGACCCCCTGATTGCCAGTTACCTTGCGGCTAAGAACAACCTGTTTGCGGTGATA
>JANXAM010000015.1 GCA_025062155.1 Gloeomargarita sp. SKYB120
CCCATGGGCGGTCCCGATCAGTTGCACGCCTCGCTCGGCAATGGTGCGAGCCGCCAGCGCCTCCAGTTCCGTACCAATTTCGTCAATAATGATGGCCTCGGGCATGTGGTTTTCCACCGCCTCGATCATCACCTGGTGCTGCAGTTCGGGCCGGGCCACCTGCATCCGCCGCGCGCGGCCAATCGCAGGGTGAGGAATGTCGCCATCGCCGGCAATTTCGTTCGACGTGTCAATGATGACCACCCGTTTGCCCAGGTCATCGGCCAGCACCCGCGCAATTTCCCGCAGGGCGGTGGTTTTGCCGACACCCGGTCGTCCCAGAAGCAGGATGGATTGCCCCGTTTCCACCAAGTCGCGGATCATGTTGACCGTGCCGAACACCGCCCGTCCCACTCGGCAGGTCAGGCCAATAATTTTCCCCTGGCGGTTGCGGATGCCGCTAATCCGGTGCAAGGTGCGCTCGATGCCCGCCCGGTTGTCGCCGCTGAATTCTCCCACCCGTTCAATGGCGTAGTCCAGGTCGGCCCGCGTCACCGCCTCCTCGTGCAAGTACTCAGTATGGTTGGGGAAACGGGCCTCTGGGCGACGTCCCAAATCCAAGACAATCTCAATAACTTCTGAACGCTGGGGATGGTACTCAAGGGGTTGGCGAATCGAAGGTGGCAGGATAGCCAACAGGGCGTCTAAATCGTCAGTCACTGAAAAGCACTCAGGGTAAGCCATGTCTAGGCACCCGTAGAAAAGCCATTGGTGCGATTAACTACATATCTAGCATGGGATGGCAGCTTTCGACTAGCACACCATGCCCTGAAAATTTTTCGATTGGTCTCATGTTTCCCACTACACTAGAGAAGGGACAGCGAGAGAATGGAGCTATGACCAGCAAACCGGTGGTGGTGGCACCATCAATCCTATCGGCCGATTTCAGTCGCCTTGGGGCGGAAGTCCAAGCGGTGGACGCTGCCGGTGCGGATTGGATTCACGTGGACGTGATGGATGGCCGGTTTGTACCCAACATCACGATTGGCCCCTTGGTGGTGGAGGCCCTGCGCCCTGTGACGGCCAAACCGCTGGATGTGCATTTGATGATTGTGGAGCCGGAACGGTACGTGGCCGATTTTGCCAAGGCTGGCGCTGACATTATTTCGGTCCACGCTGAGAGCAGTGCCACCATTCACCTGCATCGCACCCTCATGCAAATCAAGGAGTTGGGCAAGCAAGCCGGCGTGGTCCTCAACCCGGCCAGTCCCCTGGAGCTGATCACCTACGTGCTGGACATCGTGGATTTGGTGTTGATCATGAGCGTCAATCCAGGGTTTGGCGGCCAGAGCTTTATTCCCCAGGTGGTGCCGAAAATTCGCCGCCTGCGCCAGATGTGCGATGAGCGGGGGCTAGACCCCTGGATCGAGGTGGACGGGGGACTCAAGGCGAGCAATACCTGGCAGGTGCTCGAAGCTGGTGCCAACGCCATCGTGGCGGGTTCGGCGGTATTCAAAGCGCCGGATTATCGGGCAGCGATTGAGGGGATTCGCCATTCGCGCCGGCCAGAACTGGTCACAGCCTAACGGTTGCCCTTGCGCGGTCGCTGGAGTATAGTGCATTCCAGGTGGGCGGATACGGTGCATGCAGTGGTGGCGAGGAGTAATGGGCCTGCTGGTGACGGCGGGTCTGGTAGGCTGGCCTTGGCCAAGTCAACCGCAGCGGGTGACGGTGGGCGGTTGGCATCAAGCGTCATTTCCGCTTGAGCAATTTTTGGGTTACACATCGCCCTTTGGGCCTCGCGGCGACGAGTTCCACTACGGGTTAGATATTGCGGCGCCGGAAGGGAGCTACGTTCGCAACTGGTGGGTTGGGCAAGTGGTGGAGGTCCGCCAGGATGGCTACTGCGGTACAACGGTGGTCATTGCGTCAGGTCGCTGGCGGCACATCTACTGCCACTTGCGGGGCCAACCGCGCCAGTATCGCGGTCTTGCTTACCTCGACGACCCTGGCAGTGGTCTCCTGCTTCGGGAAGGGCAATGGGTTGCTACCGGCGCGCGCATCGGTCGGGTGGGGATGACGGGTCGCACGACAGGACCTCATCTGCACTGGGGGCTTCAGTACGACGGTCGTTGGATTGACCCGGCTCTCATCCTGCGGGCGATGTACAGCCAACGGCAAGCGCAACGGTGATGGGTTAGGTTTCCCAGCTCACTTCGGTCAGGTCAGCGCCTTGGACATCCGCCAGCAGCAATTGGGTTTGAAAAAAATGGCCTTGGCGCAGGTTGGCATGGCGCAAGGACGCCTTGAACAGGTTTGCCCCGCTCCAATCCACCCCTTCGCATTCGGCATAGTCCAAACAGGCATGGGCCAGGTCGGCGTTGACCAGGTTGGCGCCAGTTAAATTTGCGCCCCGCAAATGGGCCCCCACCAAAATGGCATTGGTCAGCATGGCTCTGGAGGCATTCACGCCCTGCATCAGGGCCTTGGATAAGTTGGCTCCCACCCAGTCCACGCCGCGACAATTGGCCTGGTGTAAAATCACGCCAGTCAGGTCCGCGAGACGAAAGACAGCGTTGCGCAAAATGGCTCCGGTCAAATTGCACCAACTCAAGTCGGCGCTGGCAAAATGCGCCCCGGCAAACACTGCTTGGGAGCAATCGCTCTGGGGGAGTTTAGCCCGATAAAAGTTGCTGTCGCGCAGACAGGCCCCCTGGAGACAGGAACCCGCCAGATTTACCATGTAGAACACCGCGCCCGTCAAATCGGCTTCAGTGAGATTGAGCCCCGGCAAATGGGTTTGGACAACAATAATCCCCTGCAAATTGCACCTGCTGAAGTCCCGTTCTCCTTGGGCGTAGCGCTCCAGAAAATCATCAGAAGCCAGCGGCGTTGCCACAGTTGCCTGTCCTGAGGGCCGTTGTTCCTCATCTTAACGTCGCATTCTGGGAAAGCTTAGAAAAACAAGTTGTCCAAGGACAACACCGCCCGATTGCCCCGTTCCAGTTCCCCTAGCAGGCGGTTCAACTGCACCCAGACCAGCCAGGTCGTCAAAACCGCCAAGCCCACCGCCGCCCCCAACGACCATTGCCAGGGAAATCCAAAGATATAGAGACCAGCGGTCAAAAACCCTGTTATGCCCCCATTAATGCCAATGACGGGCAAGCGCAGTTGTTGCCGCAGGTCTGCGAGGGTGCGGGTCGAATGCTGGGTCTGCCAGGACTGAACCGCCTGCCTGAGCAGGGCATTCAAGGCGCTGCCGGAGGCTAGGGCGGCCAGTAGCCCCATTAGTAGCAACAGATACGGAGGTTCTCCGTACACCCGCTCGACCTACACCTACGTTTTATCTATCCTACCATCGCGCAGGAGCTGGGCCACCATTTCTGCCAGGGCTTGGTCTGCTCCCGCTGGCCCCCGCAGTTGTAACAGTTCCCGCCGCATCTGGTCCAAACGCTCGGGGTGCTGCAGGTACTCGCCAATCAGGTGTCCCACTGTCTCCGGTGCGATGGCTCCCACGAGTTCCGGCACGACCATCCGGCCCGCCCACCGATTGGGCCAGGCAAGCAAGCCCAGGCGCTCCCGTTGCCACCGTCCGTACAGCGCGGCAAAGACGGGTCCAAGGCCCGGCAAGTTGGCCAGAATTCCCGCCACACCATCCCACGCCCGCGCGATGTTCCCCAAGCCCTGGTGGGTGAGCAACAAGACAAGCATGGGCACGCCCAACGCGCCCAGCTCCGCTGTGTTGGCCCCGACCGTCGTTACGCATAGCCAGCACTGTTGCAGAACGTCGTAGGCGGGGAATTGGGTCACCAACCGCACCCGCACGCCGTTTTCTAGAACAAAGGCAGGCTCGGGTTCGGAAACCAGGGTCGCCGAGCGCCACTGGAGTCGCCTAAGCAGGGGATTGGTTTGCGGGTCGGCATAGCGGGCCAAATCGGTCACGGTCAAGGTCGGCGCGACGGGAAGGACAAAGGTCAGGTCGGGATAGCGTTCCCCCAACCACGCTGCCAGCGTGAGACAGAAGGGGACGCCCTGGGTGAGTTTGCAGGCTTTGGAGCCAGGTAACAAACCGATCTGGCGCTGGGGAAGCGCGGGTTTTTCCCAGGCCCGGGCCGCTGCCACAATCAAGTCCCCCACTACGCGTGCCCGCTGCCGGTAGCGGGGAGGAACCTGGGCCAGTAAATGGGGTTGCGCCAGCGCCAGACCGCTAAACCAGCCAGGCCAGCGCACCCGCACCTCTGCGTAGGCTAGAGTCGGGTAGCCCAAGCGCCAGCCGCACACCAGGGTGTAAAAAGGGTCGCCCCCCAAAAACAAGACCACACCGCGCGGCAACCAATCCCAAGCGTCGGCGGTTTGTCCCCAGAGCAAAAACGGCCAGAAATGCTGCGCCGCCTGCACGCGCGTGACGCCTGGCATCTGGGTCAAAAGGCGGGTTTCCGTGCCGGTGCTGTGGGGACAAGGGGATAACACCACGGAAATGCGCAGGTGCTCGCCCCAGGTCCGCCACAACTGCTGGACAACTGGGCGCACCCAGGTCGCCACTTCCCCCGGCCCATTGGTCAGGATGAGAACGTCCGCCTCCGGCATCTACCCTGGTTCTCCGAGCCATTCCACCGCCCGCTGCCCCAGGGACAAGGGCAAACTCACGGCTCGCCCTAAACGTGGTCGTTCCCGCGTTTGTTCCAGCCACTGCCACACTTGGTCCACCACCTGCCACTCGTGCAGATGTAGCAGGATGTGCTGTAGATGGGCGAGGTACTCCTCTTCGCTCAGGGGGAATGACGCCTGCTCCAAGTAACGCCACATGACCTGAAAGTAAACTCGGTCCCGCAGGCGCCGCAGTTGCACATCGTAGGCATGCCCCCACTTGCGCTGCAGGAGCTGCCGCAAGTCCTGTGCCGTTTTCATCCCGGCCCTCCGGTTGGCTCCCCCTCTATCCTAATCCGGCTCCAGCGCTGGCGGGGTCGGGTAGCTGGTTCAATACCGTTTGGAGTAGGGCCATGTCTTGGGGTTTGAGCCGGTAGCGGCCCGATTCAATATCCCGCAGCCAGCTTTGACTTTTGTTGAGTAGGGCGCAAAGTTGACGCTGACTGAGCCTCTTCTGGAGACGCGCCTGTTTCACGAAGGTGCCGGTGAGACCCGCCGGAGTCGGCAAGTTCGGCTGGGTTGAACGCTCCTTGGGCGGCGCTTTTGCAGGCCAGTCGGCGGGGAATGCCGTCACCTGCACAGCGGCGTTGACCAACTGCACCCACTTCTGCTTGGAGTTGGTTTTGGGTGCCGGCGCTTGGGTCATCCAATACTCCAACGCTTCTTCGGGGTCATCGGGGACTTCTTGGGCACTAGCCCACCAGGGCCAAAGGGCGCGCGGGTAAAACGGCTCGGCAAGCAGGGGCCGGAAACCGTAGTCGAACAGAGGCGCCAAATCGGCTTCAAACCCAGCCATGAGCTGGCGACGCAGGTTGGCTTGGTGCCAGGCCGACTGGAGCAAGGTATCCCCATAGACCAGCTTGAGCAAAGTGGCCACCTTGGTCTGGGGTTCTCGCCGCAGCCGCAACTGAAACAGGAAGTACAGCAGCAGCACCACCGCCCCTGGATGCCGTTTCCACAGGTGCATGACCTGCGGCGCTAAGGAGCGGGGCAACCAACCGTACTGGTAATAGGCCGTTTTTTGGCGGGCCTGCTCGCGGTTGAGAAAGTAGGTGGCCCAGGGACCAGCAAACACCTGAAACGACAGGCCGCTCAAGTACGTTGAGCCGTCTTTCGCAGTGGCGATGTGATAGGTCGGGGTGATGCGCCACAGGGGGGCAAACGGGAGATGAACCGCCGGGATTTGCCCTCGCCGTTGCCAGGACACTTCCACTTCTAAGGCCGCTGCTTGCCGCATCCAGGCCTCGATGAGCAGGAGTTTTCGCAGGCGGTTCAGGTCCTTGCGCTGCGGCCATCCCAAAAACTCGGCAACCAGTCGGTCGTTGAGCACCAGGGCTTCCTCCCAGGGGCGGGACTTCTGGGTTGCGCAGGCGGCCAGCAACAGGTGCATCGTCACCACCCGCATGTCCCGCTGCTCCCAGTCGGCGCGGGGTAACCGGTAGCGCAACCGGCCCGAGGGTCCCTGGTACTCCCAAACCAGGAAACCGTTGTCCTCGCGCCATGCGTGGTAGGGTCGCTGGGTCATCAAATGACAGGCTTGCCAGATCACCAAACAGGAAGCAAAGGGCGTGTTGCGACCGTTCTGGTAGAGGGCTACATTCGGCGCAGGAACCGCTGTGGTCGCAGGGCGACCGTGGGGCAACGTTAGTAACTGACTCAAACACTGGTAACTCTGATTACAAACTACCGCCGTTTCAGTCAACGCACGGTCACAATGGACATTCAGGTTGAATTCACCGCAACTTGACACAGGACACGTATTCAACATGGATTCTGCCTGCGCCATCGCTGTTCTCCTGCGTGACCAGCCAATTCAGAATGGGATTTCCTATCAGGAAATTTAGGGTTTGATAGCCGTCAGGTTTTGTAACTTGCCAGACAAGTATCAACGATTTTCAGGTTTTTTTAACGTTAGTGGTTGATGGTCAAGCGACTGGCGTTTGTGAACGAAGGACAGCTGACCTAGCTCCCAACCGAGCCATCGTCCGGCGGCTCCAGGCTTTCCAACTCGTGGCCGCGACACCCCACAACAATTCCCAATTCCACAAAGTGGACGCTGTAGATGTAAAACGCCTGCAAAAACGTGCCAATGCCCACTACGTAGCCCACTGCCCCTTTGCGCGCTAGGACTTCCCGCGCGCCCCGCCCGATAAAGGTGCCGTCGTTGCGAACCGTGCGGGTAAGGCGCACCTTTTGGCCCAGTTCAAACTGTGGCGGCGCATCTAATTCGCTAGAGCGGCGGTCCATAACGCCTGCACTTGACGCGCAATGGTCAGCAATTCCGATAAGGACAGGCCGCCCTTGTGACGGGTCGCCCGCCGGCGCACAATTGCCAAAATCGCTCGGGCCTGCTCCAGGGTGACCGTACAACCAGCCTGCTGCAACACATGGCGCAGCGCATGGGTACCCGAGTGTTTGCCAATTACCAGTTGTCGCTGGCGTCCCACCAGCTCTGGGGGATAGAGTTCATAGGTGGTTGGGTTTGCCAAAATCCCGTGGGCGTGGATGCCCGACTCGTGGGCAAAGGCGTTTTCCCCCACAATAGCCTTGCAGGGTGCTGGCTGGCAGTTGGCCGCCTGAGCCACCCGCTGGGACAGCTCCCATAGGCGCCTGGTGTCAATGGGCAAAGGCGAACCGTACAGGGTTTTGAGCGCCACCACCACTTCCTCCAAGGCGGCGTTCCCAGCCCGTTCCCCCAGGCCATTGACCGTGGTATTGACCGAGCGCGCGCCCGCCTTGACCCCCGCCAGGGCGTTAGCCGTCGCCATACCCAAGTCGTCGTGGGTGTGCATCTCCACAGGAATCTCCAGCGCACTCGTCAATTGGCGCACCCGTTCGTAGGTCAGGAAGGGGTCCAAGCACCCAACCGTATCACAAAAACGAAACCGCTCGGCGCCCCAGGCTTGGGCGTAGCTGGCCACCTCTAGCACAAAGTCAGGGTCGGCGCGGGAACTGTCCTCCCCGCCCACCGCCACAAACAACCCGTGGGATTTCGCAAATTCGATACACGCTCGCAGTTGCTGGAGCATCCTCCAGCGGTCGCCGCCGAATTTGACCGCAATCTGGACCTCTGACACCGGCACCGAAATATGCACCCGCTGCAGCCCGCACGCAATCGATGCCTGCACATCTTCTATCCGACAGCGGTTCCAGCCCAGGAGTTGAGCCGGCAGACCGGCACGGACAATCTGTTGAATGGCTTGGGCTTCGTCACCGCCCATCGCCGGAATACCGATTTCCAGTTCAGGAACGCCGATTTCAGCTAGCAGTCGGGCAATCGCCAGCTTTTCCTCAACGGTAAAAGCCACGCCCGCCGCCTGTTCCCCATCTCGCAACGTCGTGTCGTTGATCCAGACCTTCATCCCTACCGAAACAGGTGCTGGATGAACCACCAAATCGCCGCCGTGTAGAGACATAGAAAGCCAAGGAAACACACAAAATTCACAACCGTGATAGCCGTCATAGGATTTCGCCTCCACGCGCAGCGCAACTATGCCAACAGCGTTCCAACCACTCCACTTGTTGCCGGCGCGATGTCAGGAAACGAAATAGAACCATGGATACCAGTATCGCTTCCAGTGCATTTTTGATTTCAATCCGCAGGGAACCATCGTTTAGGCATTCACAGTGAATCCCAAAGTCCTGCAGCCGAGAGCGCACACTCCAGCGCTCCCCCACCGGTACTGTTTCAACATGGTCCATCAGAATAGCATCCCACATCGCTGAATACTCCGTTGGGGCTGTTGTCTCCGTTATATCAAATGCCCCGCTGCTGGACCCGACCGGCGCCCAGCTTATTCTTAGGCTGATTGCGGTGTACTCAACCAAACGCATCAACCGCTTCAGGCCGTTGCCAAGGGAGTTTGCCGCTAGGAAGGACAGAGCTAGACTTGGGATGAACCTGAATTTTACAGGCGCGATATTGGTATTTTTATTCATCTAAACTGGTATCCTTGCACTCAGAGGATTCCTCTGTTCCTACCCCTGATTATCTCCTCCCGTCGCCAGTCAAACATCGCATTTTAAGATTGATTTTAGTATTCCATTTAACAGTTTAGATTGTTCATGTTATATTTGATACCAAACGGGGCTAGGGATAGACGTTAGGCGAGTGCATTTTAGGGTAACTTCTCTGGAGAAAATAGGGTTTTTGCCGGCTAGAAATTCCCGTTTGCCAGTTCAACAAAAAGCCTTTTGTCCCGCCAGTCGGGAGTTTCAGGTCTGAGTACATCTTTAATTAGCTGAATAGAGAATTTTGGCGGGGCCATCTGGGGCCAAAAAAGGGCGGTGTTATAACGATGGCATCCAATGGCGAGGCCCCAACCATGGCATCCGAAACCGTAAAAAGTTGTAGCTGTACCCAGCAAGGGCTGGCCGATGCCTTAGCCCAACGCGATGCCCGTTTACAGGCGCGCATTGCGAAACACCCTTGCTACAGCGAAGAGGCGCATCACCACTACGCCCGCATGCACGTGGCCGTCGCGCCCGCCTGCAACATCCAGTGCAATTACTGCAACCGCAAGTACGACTGCGCTAACGAAAGCCGCCCTGGGGTGGTCAGCGAAGTCCTGACGCCGGAGGAGGCCCTGCGCAAAGTGCTGGTGATTGCCGGCAAAATTCCCCAGTTGACGGTGGTGGGCATTGCCGGGCCGGGGGACCCGCTGGCCAATCCCAAGCAGACCTTTCGCACGTTTGAATTGCTGGCGGAACACGTGCCCGATATCAAGCTGTGTCTTTCGACCAACGGCTTGAATTTGCCGGACTATGTAGACCGGATTAAAGCCCTGAACATTGACCACGTCACGATTACCATCAACGCCATTGACCCCGACATTGCCGTGCGGATTTACCCCTGGATTCGCTGGCAACGCAAACGCATTTACGGCAAAGAAGCGGTCAAGATTTTGCTGGAGCGGCAAATGGAAGGACTGCAGGCGCTTCAGGAGGCCGATATTCTCTGCAAAGTGAATTCGGTCATGATTCCGGGAATTAACGACGAGCACCTGCTGGAGGTCAACCGAGTCATCCGGGAAAAGGGCGCTTTTATCCACAACATCATGCCCCTGATTTCGGCGCCAGAACACGGCACGTACTTCGGCCTGACGGGTCAGCGGGGACCCACGCCCCAAGAGCTGAAGGCGCTGCAGGATAAATGCGCCGCTGGGATGAGGGTCATGCGCCATTGTCGCCAGTGCCGGGCGGATGCCATTGGGCTATTGGGCGAAGACCGTTCCCAGGAATTCACCAAGCAGAAGTTCATGACCATGCCGGTTGAGTACGACCCAGAAAAACGCCGTTTGCACCAAACCCGCATTGAACTAGAACGCCAAGTCATGGCCCAGAAGAAAGCGCAACTGCGCCCGCAGACCACCCAACCCACACCGGCCATCCTGGTGGCGGTCGCCAGTAAAGGCGGTGGCTTGGTGAATCAACATTTCGGCCATGCCAAGGAATTCATGGTTTACGAGGTGGACGGGCAAGGGGCGCGGTTTGTCGGTCATCGCAAGGTGGCCCAGTACTGCCAAGGCGGCTACGGGGAAGAAGCCACCATGACCCACATCTTGCAGGCCATCGGCGATTGTCAAGCTGTCTTGTGCGCCAAAATCGGCCCCTGTCCCCAAGAAAAACTACGCCAAGCGGGCATCGAACCGGTGGAGGACTACGACCTGATTGAGGTGGTGGCCCGCAAGTTCTATGACCGCTGGCTGGCTCAGCACAAGGAGGTGGGTTATGCCCTACAAAACGCCGAATGAATATATGAGCTGGACGGAATGCCAGGCCCGCTGTCCCAAAGGGGCGATTAAAAAAGCTAACCACCACTACTGGTGGGACCAGCGCCTGTGCGACCGCTGCCAGGGCCAAGGGGAATACCGCTGCGGCGGCATTTTTGAAAACAATTGCCCCTACCAGCTCGAAGACATCAACAGCTACTGGCGCCAGTGGTTTAGCGAATACCAGCAACGGCTGGCCCAGTTGCGGGAACGTCAACTCGTCGGAGGTCGCCGATGAATGTCATCTACCTGGATAACAACGCCACAACGGCGGTTGCCCCAGAAGTCCTAGAGGCCATGCTGCCCTACCTGACCACCTACTACGGCAACCCGTCCAGCATGCACAGCTTTGGCGGCCAGGTGGCCAAGGCGCTCAAAACGGCGCGGGAGCAGGTGGCGGACCTGATTGGGGCGACGCCGACCGAAGTGATTTTCACCAGCGGCGGCACCGAGGGCAATAACACAGCCATCCGCTCGGCCCTAGCCAGCTTTCCCGACCGGCGGCACATTATCACGACTCAGGTTGAACACGCCTGCGTGCTGAACCTGTGCAAGCGCTTGGAGAAGGAGGGCTATCGTGTCACCTACCTGTCGGTGGACCGGCGGGGGCAATTGGACCTGCTGGAGCTGGAGGCGGCCCTGACTGGGGACACGGCGCTGGTGTCGGTGATGTACGCCAACAACGAAACCGGGGTGCTGTTTCCCATTGACGCCATTGGCGACCTGGTGAAGTCCTACGGGGCGTTGTTCCACGTGGATGCGGTGCAAGCGGTGGGCAAAGTCCCTATCCATCTACAGAACAGCCCGATTGATTTCCTGACGCTGTCGGGGCACAAGTTCCACGCGCCCAAGGGGGTTGGTGCCCTGTTTGTGCGCCGGGGGGTTCCCTTTCGGCCCTGGCTCATCGGCGGTCACCAGGAACGCAACCGGCGCGGCGGCACGGAAAACGTGGCGGGCATCGTGGGGCTGGGTCAGGCGGCGGTTTTAGCCAAGCACCACCTGACGGCAATGACCACGCAGGTGCAGGCGCTGCGGAACCGGTTGGAGCAAGCCATCCTGGCGACTATCCCTGACGTAGTGGTCAACGGCCAGGGGAGTCCCCGTTTACCCAACACCAGCAACATCGGGTTCAAGTACATCGAAGGGGAAGCCATCCTGCTGCTGCTGGACCGGGAAGGCATTTGCGCGTCGTCGGGGTCGGCTTGCACGTCGGATTCCCTGGAGCCGTCCCACGTGTTGAAGGCGATGGGCGTGCCCTACAGCGTCCTGCACGGCTCGATTCGCTTTAGCCTGTCGCGCTATACCACAGCGGCGGAGGTGGAACGGTTGCTGGCGGTGCTGCCGGGGATTGTGGCCCAACTGCGGTCTCTATCGCCCTTTACGGATGACGAGAGCGACTGGCTGGAACAACGCACCCACGCGCTGCTGGCGGCGGGTTAGGAGGTTGGTTATGTGGGACTACAGCGACAAGGTTTTGGAGCACTTCTATCACCCCCGTAACCAGGGAGTGATCGAGGACACGGGCGACCCAGCCTTTGCCGTGGTCACCGGTGAAGTCGGGAGCCTGGCCTGCGGCGACGCCCTGCGCCTGCACCTAAAAATCGAACGGGCCAGCGAGCGGATTGTGGAGGCCAGGTTCCAAACCTTCGGTTGCACCAGCGCCATCGCGTCGTCGTCGGCGCTGACGGAAATGGTCAAGGGACGCACCCTGGAGGAGGCCCTGGCCATTACCAATCAGGACATTGCCGATTACCTGGGCGGGTTGCCCCCGCAGAAAATGCACTGCTCCGTGATGGGCCAGGAAGCCCTGGAGCAGGCCATTTACAAGTACCGGGGCGTGGCGGTGCCGGTGCAGCACAAGAACGACAGTCCCCTGGTGTGTACCTGCTTTGGGGTGAGCGAGGAACGCATTCGTAAGGTGATCCGGGACAATCGCCTGACCACCGTGGAAGCGGTCACCCATTACATCAAAGCAGGAGGTGGCTGCGGGATGTGCCGCGACGCCATTGCCGACCTTTTAGCCCAGACCGTCATGCCCCCGCGCTTGACCACGGTGCAAAAAATCAACCGCATCCAGGCCGTCCTGAGCACACTGCGCCCCTATTTCCAGCAAGACGGTGGCGATGTGGAGTTGGTTGAAGTCGAGGGCGACCAGGTCTGGGTGCAACTGACCGGTGCTTGCGGCGATTGCAGCAGCCGTTGGACCACCTTGAAGGAGGTCATCGAAGCGCGGTTGCGCCAGGAGGTGTGGCCGACGCTGGTGGTGGAAGCCGTGTCGTAACGCAGGAGATGGTCATGTGCCGAGGTGGCGTGCCGGGTGAACGGTCGCCCCCATCGCAACCACCGTTGACCCGGGGGGAGCGATTAACCAGTTGACGTTTCATTTCTCAGACGAGTTCAGGAGGAAGCCATGCGACAGATTGCGTTTTACGGAAAAGGCGGGATTGGCAAGTCCACCACGTGTCAAAACGTGATGGCGGCCCTGGCGGAATTGGGGCAACGGATCATGATCGTGGGCTGCGACCCCAAAGCCGATGCCACCCGCTTGATCTTGCACAGCAAAGCCCAAAAAACCATCCTGCACCTGGCCGCCGAGCGGGGGTCGGTGGAGGACCTGGAACTGGAGGAAGTGATGCTCACCGGCTACCGGGGCATCCGCTGCGTGGAGTCGGGCGGTCCCGAACCGGGCGTCGGCTGCGCTGGACGTGGCATTATCACCGCCATCAACTTCCTAGAAGAAAACGGGGCCTACGAAGACTTGGACTTTGTGGCCTACGACGTGTTGGGGGACGTGGTCTGCGGCGGGTTTGCCATGCCCATCCGCGAAGGCAAAGCCCAGGAGATTTACATCGTGGTCTCTGGGGAAATGATGGCCATGTACGCCGCCAATAACATCGCTCGGGGGATTCTCAAATATGCCCACTCGGGTGGCGTGCGCCTGGGCGGCCTGATTTGCAACAGCCGCAAGGTGGACCGGGAGGTGGAACTCATCGAAAACCTGGCCAAACGGCTCAATACCCAGATGATCCACTTCGTGCCCCGGGACAACGTGGTGCAACACGCCGAACTGCGCCGCATGACGGTGAATGAGTACGCCCCCGACAGCAAACAAGCGGAGGAATACCGCATCCTGGCCCGCAAGATTCTCAACAACACCCACCTGACCATTCCCACGCCCCTGGCGATGGACGAACTGGAAGCGCTGCTGGTGGAATACGGCATTTTGGACGACGAGAAGGAGTACGAGCGGGCCACCGCTGCCGATGCGGCCAAATCCCTGGCGAGTGTGTAACTCCCCCGGCATCCGGCCCTTTCCAGCACTGGCGGGGGTTGGATGCCCAGCCCACATCCATCCATCGTGGAGGACCCAACCATGACCAGCGTTTATCAAGAGCGAAAACAAGTCATTCAGGACGTGCTGGCGGCCTACCCGGAAAAGACCCGCAAAAAACGCCAAAAGCACTTGAACGTTCTCGAGGAGGGCAAATCCGACTGCGGGGTCAAGTCCAATATCAAATCCATTCCCGGCGTCATGACCACGCGCGGCTGCGCCTATGCCGGTTCCAAAGGGGTGGTCTGGGGACCGGTGAAGGACGTCATCCACATCAGCCACGGCCCAGTAGGCTGCGGGTACTACTCCTGGTCCGGTCGCCGCAACTACTACGTGGGCACCACTGGGGTAGACACCTTCGTCACCATGCAGTTCACCACCGACTTCCAGGAACGGGACATCGTGTTTGGGGGGGACAAGAAACTGGCCAAAGCCCTGGACGAGCTGGCCACCCTGTTCCCCTTGGCCAAGGGCATCACCATCGAGTCCGAATGCCCGATTGGCTTGATTGGGGATGACATTGAAGCCGTGGCGCGGCACAAGACCAAAGACCTGGGCAAGCTGGTGGTGCCGGTGCGGTGCGAAGGTTTCCGGGGCGTTTCCCAGTCTCTCGGCCACCACATCGCCAACGACACCATCCGCGACTGGGTCTTTCCCGCCTACGACAAACTCAGCAACGACGAGCTGGGTTACACGCCGTCGCCCTACGACATCGCCATCATCGGCGACTACAACATCGGGGGCGATGCCTGGGCGTCGCGCATCCTGCTGGAGGAAATCGGCCTGCGGGTGGTGTGCCAGTTCTCCGGCGACTGCACGCTCCAGGAGATGAAGTTAGCGCCCCGGGTCAAGCTGAACCTGATCCACTGCTACCGCTCCATGAATTACCTGTGCCGGCACATGGAGGAGAAGTACGGCATCCCCTGGGTGGAGTACAACTTCTTTGGGCCGACGGAAATTGCCAACTCCCTGCGCAAGATTGCGTCCTACTTCGACGCCACCATCCAGGAGAAGGCGGAAGCAGTCATTGCCAAGTACCAACCCCAGGCCGATGCAGTGATTGCCAAGTACCGCCCGCGGCTGGAGGGCAAGCGGGTGATGATCATGGTGGGGGGCCTGCGCCCGCGTCACGTGATCCCCGCCTTCCGGGATTTGGGGATGGAGGTCATCGGCACTGGCTATGAATTTGGCCACAGCGACGACTACCAGCGCACCACCCACTACGCCGACCCTGGCACGGTCATCTACGACGACGTCACGGCCTATGAATTTGAGGAATTCGCCCGCCGGTTGCATCCCGATCTGATTGCGTCGGGCATCAAGGAGAAATACGTCTTCCAGAAGATGGCCCTGCCATTTCGCCAGATGCACTCGTGGGACTACTCCGGCCCCTACCACGGCTACGATGGCTTTGCCGTTTTCGCCCGCGATATGGACCTGGCCCTGAACAGTCCCACCTGGGGGTTGGTCAAAGCGCCCTGGAAAACCCACACCGACACCGTTTGAGGGAGGACTGCCATGTCTCAAAACGTCAACGCCATTCAGGACCACGTCCAGCTTTTTCACCAGCCGGAGTACCAGGAACTCTTTGAGCGCAAGCGCCAGTTTGAGGCCTGCCCCAGCCCTGAAGAAGTGCAGCGGGTAGCCGAGTGGACCAAAACCTGGGACTACCGGGAGAAAAACTTCGCCCGCGAGGCCATCACCATCAACCCCGCCAAAGCCTGCCAGCCGCTAGGGGCCATCTTTGCCGCTGCCGGGTTTGAGCAAACGCTGCCCTTTGTGCATGGGTCCCAGGGGTGTGTGGCCTACTTCCGCACCCACCTGACCCGCAACTACAAGGAACCCTTTGCCGCCGTGTCCACTTCCATGACGGAAGATGCAGCGGTGTTTGGGGGACTCCAGAACATGATTGAGGGGCTGATGAACGCCTATGCGCTCTACAAACCCAAGATGATCGCCGTCTGCACCACCTGCATGGCGGAGGTAATTGGGGACGACCTGGGGGCTTTCATCACCACCGCTAAAAACGAGGGGGCGCTTCCGGCTGACGTGCCCGTGCCCTACGCCCATACGCCCAGCTTTGTCGGCTCCCACATTGACGGCTACGACAACATGCTCAAGGCCATCCTGCAGACCCTGGAGGGCAAGAAAGGGGACAGCACGGGCAAATTGAACTTCATTCCTGGCTTTGACCCCTACATCGCCAATATCCGGGAGCTGCGGCGGATGCTCACCCTGATGGACATCCCCCACACCATCCTGGCGGACAATTCCGACACCTTCGATTCACCCAACACCGGCCACTACGTGCTGTACCACGGGCGGACCACGCTGCAGGAGACCGCCCAGGCGATCAACGCGGAGGCCACCGTCGCGTTACAGGCCTACTCCACGGAAAAGACGCGGGATTTCATCCAGACGGTCTGGCAACAGCCCACCTGTGTGCTGCGCCCGTTTGGGATTCAGGGGACGGATGCCTTTTTGATGAAGCTTTCCAAGCTCACCGGCAAACCCATTCCCCCCGAGTTAGAGGTCGAGCGGGGCCGAGCGGTGGATGCGATGACGGACTCCCAGGCCTGGTTGCACGGCAAACGCTTTGCCATCTACGGCGACCCCGACCTGGTGTTGTCCCTGTTGGCGTTCACCCTGGAGATGGGGATGGAACCCGTACACATCGTGGTGACCAACAGCAACGAAGCCTTTGAGCAGGAAGCCAAGGAGCTGTTGGCCCGCTATCCCAACGGTGGGGAAGCAACGGTCTGGGGTGGCAAGGACCTGTGGCACCTGCGCTCGCTGCTGTTTACCGAACCCGTGGACCTGCTGATTGGCAACTCCTACGGCAAATACCTGTGGCGGGATACGAAAACGCCCCTGGTGCGCATTGGTTACCCCATTTTCGACCGGCATCACCTGCACCGCTATCCCACCTTGGGCTACCAAGGGGCGATTAACCTGCTCAACTGGCTGGTGAATACGGTGCTGGACGAACTCGACCGGCAAACCATTCTTCCCGCCAAGACCGACTTCTCCTTTGACCTGATCCGCTGAAGACCCCATGTTTCGGACCCAGATCAACCAGCTTTTGACGGAACCGGCTTGCCCCCACAACCACCACCAGCACGGGGACCAGAAAAACCGGAGCTGTCGGCAACAGGCCAAACCGGGGGCGGCCCAGGGTGGATGCGCCTTTGACGGGGCCAGTATTACCCTGGTGCCGATTACCGACGCCGCCCACCTGGTGCATGGCCCCATCGCCTGTGCCGGCAATTCCTGGGGTACGCGCGGGAGTGGGTCGTCCGGCCCCCTGCTGTTTCGGACGGGTTTCACCACCGACCTGACCGAGCAGGACATTATTTTTGGGGGCGAAAAGCGGCTCTACCGGGCCATCCAGGAGATTGCTGAGCGCTACCGGCCCGCCGCCATCTTTGTCTATTGCACCTGCGTGCCGGCCCTGACGGGGGAAGATGTGGTGGCGGTGTGCCAGGCGGCCCGGGAAAAGGTGGGGTTGCCGGTGATTCCCGTCATGGCGCCGGGGTTTGTGGGGGGGAAAAACCTGGGCAATCGTCTGGCTGGGGAAGCCCTGCTGGAGTACGTCATCGGCACGGGGGAACCGCCAGCGGTGGGCCGCTTCGCCATCAATCTCATCGGCGAGTACAACATTGCCGGGGAACTGTGGGACGTCTTGCCCCTGTTTGAGCGGTTGGGGATTCAGGTGCTGGCGAAAATCACCGGCGATGCCCGCTACCGGGAAATCACCTACGCCCACCGCGCCCACTTGAACCTGGTGATCTGCGCCAAGGCCCTGCTGAACGTGGCGCGCAAGATGCAGGAGCGCTACGGCATTCCCTACATCGAGGGCTCGTTTTACGGCCTGGGAGAGATGAACCGCTGCCTGCGGCAAGTGGCCCAGCATTTCCAGGACCCCGACCTGAGCGCACGGGTGGAGGCCCTGATTGCCGAGGAAACCCAGCGTCTGGAGCAGGACCTTGCCCCCTACCGCGCCAAGCTCCAAGGCAAGCGGGTGGTACTCTACACCGGCGGCGTCAAAAGCTGGTCGGTGATTGCGGCGGCCCAGGATTTGGGTATGCGCGTGGTTGCTAGCAGCACTCGCAAAAGCACGGCTGAGGACAAAGCCCGCATCCAGCAACTGTTGGGGGACGAGGGCGTGCTCATCGAAGGCGGCGGCACCCAGGAACTGCTGGAGGTGATTCGTCGCACCCGCGCTGACCTGTTGATTGCCGGCGGTCGCAACCAATACACCGCACTCAAAGCTGGGATTCCCTTTCTGGACATCAACCAGGAACGGCACCACGGTTACGCCGGCTACCGGGGCCTGGTGACCCTGGCGCGGGAGTTGACCCATGCCCTGTACAGCCCCGTGTGGACCCACTTGCGGCAACCGGCTCCCTGGGAGGAGGACCTGCGTTATGGCTCGGATACAAGTACCTGAACGCGCCGTTGCGATCAATCCCTTGAAACTCAGCCCGCCGCTGGGGGCTGCCCTGGCTTTCCTGGGCATCAAAGGCGCACTGCCCCTGCTGCACGGTTCCCAAGGGTGTACCGCCTTTGCCAAGGTGATGCTGGTGCGCCATTTCCGGGAGGCGATTCCGCTGGCCACGACGGCGCTCACCGAAGTCAGCACCATCCTGGGGGGCGAGGACAACATCCGCCAGAGCCTGGAAACCCTGCTCGCCAAAGCCCAACCCCAACTCATTGGCCTATGCTCGACCGCTCTTGCCGAAACCCGTGGGGAAGACATTGCCGGCATTTTGCGGCAACTGCACTTGCCCATTCCCGTTATTTACGCCTGCGCGCCGGACTTTGGCGGTTCCCTGAGCGACGGGTACAGCCAAGCGGTGGAGGCCATCATCCGGGAACTCCCCCAACCGGGGCCGCTGCTGGCCGACCAGGTGACAGTGCTGGCGGGTCCCGACCTGACCCCAGGGGAGGTCGCCGACGTGAAGGCCCTGATCCAAGCCTTTGGTTTAACCCCCATCGTCATCCCCGACCTTTCCACATCCTTGGATGGACACTGGGCCAATGGCTACCACAGCGTCACCACCGGGGGCACGTCCCTGGCGGAACTGCGCGCAGCCGGACGCTCTGCTCACGTGCTGGTGATTGGCCAATCCCTGCGCCGGGCTGCCGAGCAATGGCGCGAGCGCTTCCAGGTGCCCTATACCTTGGTGCCGGGGGTGACTGGGCTGGCCGCCAGCGATGACCTGCTGCGCTGCCTGATGGCCTGGAGTGGCCAGAGCGTGCCTGCCCTGTACCGCCAGCAGCGACGACAACTGCTGGATGCCATGCTCGATACCCACTTTTACCTGGGCGGCAAACGGGTAGCTCTGGCTTTGGAACCCAACCAGCTTTTTGTCATGAGTCACTTTTTGGCGAGCATGGGGATGGAAATCCAGGCGGCGGTCTCCCCCACGCGGGCCGACTGGTTAGCGGACCTGCCCTGCGAAACGGTCATTGTTGGCGACCTGAGCGACTTGCAACAGCACGCCCCTGGCGCCGATGTACTCATCAGCAATTGCCGTGCAGCGCCGATTGCTCAGGCGTTGGGCCTGCCCCTGTTGCGCATGGGCCTGCCGATTTGGGACCGGTTGGGCTATCACCTGCGTTCCTACGTGGGTTACCGGGGCACCGCCCAGTTGCTATTTGACTTGAGCAATTTGCTCTTGGAAACTCCCCATCACCCCTAGACCTTATGGAGGTGTTGTCATGAAAGTTGCCTTTGCCACCACCGACGGGGAACACATCAACGCCCACTTTGGCTGGGCCAGGCTCCTGTCGGTGTACGAAGTCACGCCCGAGGGCTATCGCCTGGTGGAGCACCACCCTTTTCCTACCGGCACCGAAGACGGCAACGAGGACAAGCTCGTGCCGAAGCTGGAATTTCTCAAAACCCACCCTGACTGCAAGATTGTGTACGTCGCCGCGATTGGGGGGAGTGCTGCCGCCCGCCTGGTCAACCAGGGGGTGATGCCAGTGAAATCCCGCTCAGAAGCCGACCCCATCTCGGCCACCCTGGACCACCTGGTGCGCACCCTGCAGGGCAACCCACCCCCCTGGTTACGTAAAGCCCTCGGCACCAAACCCGCTTTTACGGAGGACTAGACCCATGAGCACCACCACCAGCCCCATCGTGGCATCTCCTTTTTTACAAACTCTTGTGGCCCAATACCGCGCCCAGGACCCCTACGGCATTTACGCTTCCTGGAGCGACGAGCGTTTCCTGCAACCCTACGTGCTCACCAAAGAACAGAAGCGCCAGATTTCCCTAGACCAGCCGGTGGACCCCGCCACCCGCGAGCGCATCACCCGCTTTTACAGCGCCATTGCCCGTCTCATTGAGCAGCAGCGGGGTAAGCTCACGCAGGTGGTGATTTCCCTCCACGACGAGGGCTTTGGCTGGGCCTTGATTTTCAGCGGGCGACTGTTGCTGGTGGCCCGTCCTCTGCGGGATGCCCAGCGCTTTGGGTTTGCGTCCCTGGAGCAGATGGCCCAGGCGGGTGAAAAGGACGTGCAAAATGCCCTGGCGCTCATTGACCGCTTTCCTGCTGTTACGGAGGTGTAGCCATGACCGGCACTTGGGAGCAATTCCAACGGCTGACTGACGCCGAAGATTACTTCCACTTCTTTGGGCTGCCCTATGACCCGCGGGTGGTCAACGTCTACCGCCTGCACATCCTGCGCAAGTTTGGCCTGCTCAAAGAGGCCATTGACCAGCAAACGACCGACCTGCAGGAGCGGCTCACGCATTACCGCACGGCGCTGGAGACCGCCTACCAGACCTTTCTTACTTCTTCAGCCCAGGAGCAAAAGCTGTTCAAGGTATTCCAGCAACCCGCTCCCCACGTGGTGCTGCTATCCGACCTCGTCGAGGCGCCCACCCATGGTTGAACTGTCTGCCCAAGAACGCGAGCGGTATCGCCGGCAAATGCAACTTCCTCACTTTGGGGAAACGGGGCAGTTAGCCCTCAAGCGCACCCGTGTCCTGGTCACCGGCGTGGGGGGGTTGGGTGGTACGGTAGCGCTGTATTTGGCCGCCGCCGGCATTGGCCAGCTCATCCTGGTGCGGGGCGGGGACCTACGCTGGGACGACCTGAACCGCCAAGTGCTCATGACCGAGGACTGGATAGGCCGGCCTCGCGTCTGGAAAGCCAAAGACACCCTGCACGCCTTCAACCCAGGGGTGGCGATTGAGGCCGTCCCCGACTCTCTCACTGACGCCAACCGGCGGGAACTGGTGGCCCGTTGCGACCTGGCGGTGGATTGTGCCCACAACTTCGAGGAGCGGGCCTTGCTCAATCGCACCTGCGTCGAACAGGGCAAACCGATGGTGGAGGCGGCAATGGACGAGATGACCGCCTACCTGACCACCCTCGTGCCAGGACAAACCCCTTGTTTGCAGTGCCTGTTTCCCGAATTTCCCCCTTGGGATAAATACGGGTTTGGCGTGCTGGGGGCCGTGGCCGGAACCCTGGCGTGCCTGGCTGCCCTAGAGGTCATCAAATACGTGACCGGTTGCGCGCCGGCGTTGTGCGGAGAATTGCTGGTCATGCATCTGAACATCCTCACCTTTCGCAAATACCGTCTGTACCGCGAGCCGGCCTGTCCGGTTTGCAGCTCACTGTTTCAGCGTTAGGAGACCTGCCATGGACATTACACCCCAAGCCCAAGACCGGCTCCGGTCATTGCTCAGCGCCCATCCCGGGTGCGTCTATCGCCTGCGGGTCGTGCCAGGAGGGTGCCAGGGCTATACCTACGACCTCAAGCTCGTGCGTCAGCCGGAGCCTGACGACCTAGTGCCACCCTTTCCCGACCTGCCGCTCTACATCGAGCGCCGCAGCGCGCCCTACCTAGAGGAGGTCGTCCTAGACTACGTGGACGGGCTGTTCAACCGCGGCTTTATCTTCCAACATCCTTACCGCTGTCACTGCGGTCAGTCCTTTGCCCCCTCGTCCTGTCCCAGCCGCTAGTCAACCGCCACCAGCACGTCCGACGCCTTGATCACGGCGTAGGCTTCCTTCCCCAACGTCAGCCCTAGCTTCTCACAGGACGCTCTCGTGATGAGTGCTGTGACCTCAATCCCAGGCGCAATCTCCAGGGTGACCTCGGCAATCACCATCCCCGTGACAATATTTTTGACCTTGCCCTTCAGGACATTCCGCGCACTGATTTGCACCTCGTTATCCCGCGTTACGACCATCCATTCTAGAGGAGAATGCATCATGACTTACTTAACCGGTTTAACCCAAGGCGGCCACGTCTGGACCCCCTACTTTGTCCAGGCCATTGACATGACCCGCTGCTTGGGGTGTGGCCGTTGTCTCAAAGTTTGTGGCCGCAACGTCTTGCATCTCCAGGCGGTCAACGAAGACTTCGAGTTTGTGGATGAGGACGAAGAGGAAAGCGAACGCAAGGTGATGACCATTGCCCATCCCGAATGGTGCATTGGTTGTCAAGCCTGCGCTCGCATTTGTCCTAAAAACTGCTACACCCACGCCCCCCAATTGGTGACTACATAACCTTCGTCGTCAGGGATAACTCCCTCGAAGGACCCATGAGACTTTTTTCAGGCTAAGATACACCTGCTGAAGCCCAACATATTACGGCGTGTCATCCCTTGGGTGGTAGGACAAAGCCCTGTCTTTATTTCTGTTTTTGACAACACTGGATCAGCTGTCTAGGTTATGAGAAAAGGAATGAAAATTTGTCCCACAACTTGCATATAACTACCGCTCAATAGTTGGCTAAACAAGTCCAAAATTTGTACAATAGACTACAGAATTTTTTCCGGTCTCTTTGCACCATATTTTATGGAGAATATCATTGCGATGGCGGCTAGAATTATTTGAAAAACTGTTAATGTATGGCTAGGAAATGGTGCCGTTTGCTTCTATTTATATTGGCATTTTTGATGGGGATTGGCGGGGCGGTTATCGTCCACCAAGGCAAGCCGGTTGCAGTGACCACAGGGAAACAACCCATCACCCTTGTGGTTTCAGCAGCAGCAGACTTGAAATATGTCTTTCCAGAGATCGGCCAGCAGTGGGAGCAGGAAACAGGAAACAAGGTAACGTTTAACTTTGGTTCGACGGGGCAATTAGCCCATCAGATTGAACGGGGAGTGCCGGTGGATTTGTTTGCTGCGGCCAATCGTAAATTTATCGAAGATCTGGATAAAAAAGGGCTGATTTATTCCGACAGTAAGGCGCTCTACGGCGTGGGGCGAATTACCCTGTGGCAACGACCTGATAGCCGCCAGGAATTGCGAACGTTAAACGACCTGATGCGACCAGGTGTCAAACGCGTGGCAATTGCGAACCCTGACCATGCGCCTTACGGAGTAGCTGCCAGGGAAGCCCTGCAAAGTGTGGGAATTTGGAGCGCCATTCAACCCAAGCTAGTGTTCGGTGAAAATGTGCGGCAGACCCAGCAGTATGCAGAAACAGGCAATGTAGATGCAGCAATTGTGGCGCTATCCATCAGTGTTAATAGACCAGGGAAATGGACGTTGATCCCCGACCATTTGCACAGGCCCCTTGAGCAGATGCTGGCCATTCCCAAAAGTGCGCGCCATCCGGAACTGGCCAAGCAGTTTGCGGCATTTATCAATGGACAAAAGGGAAGAGCGTTAATGCGCAAGTACGGGTTTGTGTTACCAGGGGAGAAACTCATCTCATGATCTGGCAACCGGCGCTGCTTTCGCTGCAAGTGATTGCCCTCGCAAGTGTGTTGATTTTAATCTTGGGCTTGAGCCTAGGAATCTTTCTAGCTCGCCAGCGATTTCCTGGGCAGATTTTTGTGTCCACCTTGCTCAATTTGCCGCTGGTGTTGCCGCCGAGTGTGGTGGGTTATTTGCTCCTGCTGGCGCTGGGGCGTGGCAGTCCCTTAAAAGAGTGGTTTGGCATTGATTTGCTCTTTACGTGGCAAGCAGGCGCGATTGCTTCGGCGGTGGTGGCGCTCCCGTTGATGGTGGAATCTACTCGCGCGGCCATTGCCAATGTGAATCCGGAACTAGAAGCCGCCGCCCGTACGTTGGGTTCACCAGAGTGGGAAGTGCTATGGCGAATCACCATTCCCCTGGCCTATCGCGGTATCCTGGCGGGTTTTGGGTTGAGTGTGGCGCGAGGTCTGGGGGAATTTGGGGCCACGTTGATGGTCGCCGGTAGCATCCCTGGACGCACCCAAACCTTGCCCCTGGCGATTTACGATGCGGTGCAGATGCAACGGTACGACCTGGCGAACTGGATGGTGTTGATCATGACTGGCATTGCCTTTATGGTGCTGTGGTGGGTGCGGCACATCGAAGCGCATCAACCCCAGAGTCAACGTTTCCCTGATCACTGTCATGTCCCTGGTCGTTCACATCCAAAAACACCTGCCCCATTATGACCTGGAAGTGAACTTTTCGCTTGAGCAGGGAACGCTCGGTATTCTGGGGAGTTCAGGGTCGGGCAAAAGTATGACGTTGCGCTGTATCGCCGGTATTGAAACACCAACGCAGGGCATGATTCGATTGCACAACCGCATCCTGTATGATTCACGAAAGAGAATCAATCTCCCTAGTCGCCAGCGTAGAGTGGGTTTTTTATTCCAAAACTATGCGCTCTTTCCGCACCTGACAGTTGCCCAAAACATTGCCTATGGGTTGCGGGGTTTATCGCCACAAGCGGTGCGTCAACGGGTTGGGGAGCAATTGGAAAAGATGCAGCTTTTGGGCTTGGAGAACCGTTACCCCCAGCAATTATCGGGTGGTCAACAGCAACGGGTTGCCCTGGCCAGAGCTTTGGCCCCTGCACCAGATATTTTGCTCTTGGATGAACCGTTTTCCGCTTTGGATACGCACCTGCGCAGTGAGTTGGAAAAACAACTCGTTAAAACCCTAGCAACCTATCCAGGGCTGACGCTGTTTGTGAGTCATAATCTGGAGGAAATTTATCGGGTCTGTCAAAAACTCCTGGTTCTTGATCAAGGCAAGGTGGTGGCGGTTGGGGATAAACAAGCAATTTTTGACCACCCTGACACCTTAACGGTCGCCCAACTTACCGGTTGTAAAAACTACTCTCGTATTGAAAGCGTAGGTCCTGCAACCGTTTATGCCTTGGATTGGGGCTGCATGTTGCAAACAGAAGATAGAGTTTTACCCGAACATACTCACATCAGCATCCGGGCGCATCACATTACTTTTTTGGACACCCCTGACCAGCCCAATACCTTTCCAGCCTGGGCGGTGTGGACGAGTGAAACACCTCATCGGATGACGATTTATCTCAAGCTCAAAGAACCGCCGGCAAACGCTGATGATTACCATCTGCAAGCGGAAGTATTCAAAGAGAAATGGCGACATCTCCAAGGTCTTCCTTGCCCGTGGTTTGTGAGCTTACACCCCCAGCAATTGCGATTACTTAAACCCTAGCCATCAAAAAACCAGGAGCGGGGCTGTGATGACCAGAATAGATGACTTAGCTACAAATGGCTTTCCTTTCTTCCTTAGTTGGCCTGGGCGTGTTACTATCAAGTGAGTAGCTTTATACCGGTAAAAAACGCTTGCCGCTGGGAACGCTAGGGATTGTTGCAGGGGGAGTCCTGACGCTGGTGGGGTTGGCCGCCTATTTCGCCAATCAACCGACGTTGAATCTAGCGGGCTTTTTCTACGGGATTCCCTTGCTGTTGGGAGGACTGGCCCTCAAAGCCGCAGAATTGCCGCCGGTGCCCTGGTTACGACCGACTCCTCCACAGGTCAAAGCGCAACGGCGCCAGGCCACTCTCACCCAAACCCAGATTCGCCAGGAAGTCACCCGCTATCGCTACGGGGAAAAGGCCCATCTCGCCCAAGCGTTCGAGCGTTTGCAACTAGGGAAAACGGAGATGGAATGGCCGGTGCTGGTCGGGATTCACGAGGAATTGCGCGACGGGCGTTATACCCTGGTACTGACATTTGATTCGCCAGCAGTGCCCTTGGCAACATGGCAAGCCAAACAGGAGAAACTCACAAGCTTTTTTGGCCCGGACATTGAAGTAGCCTTGGCGCAACCAGAGCCGGCGTTGGTGGAGTTGGCATTGATAAGCACGCGGGCGTAAAGTGCGATAGGAGGCTAAAGGAGTTGGGCTTTGTCCGGCAAGGATATCGGTGTCCTCGGTAGCTCGGATATTGCCTATAAAACTTTTAAGTTGTCGCACACAGGTAGCGGCCAGCCCCGTAACTGGAAGAGCTTCAGTCGTCTTTTATGTCAAAGCATTACGTGCTTGGCTATAGACTCGTAGTAGGAATACCGACGAAGAGCAACGCCAGAACATCTTAGGCTGACAAAGGCGTCCCCCCGCTTCGCTATTGGGGATGTCAATTCACCGCCACCGGACGGGCCGCACGCACAGCTTTGAACATCCCAAATCGGCATAACCCGGTGCCAAAGGCCCAGCGCATCAACAGAAATGTTGGCACTTCCCGCAGGGATTTTATCAACCCGATGAGTCCAAACCGCGCGATGCCCTCCGGTCGCACGACCCCTTGCCAGATGCTATCGAGCCAGGAGGGGAGGGTCGCCCGCGTCCAATCGGCTGTAATCACTTTGCCCTCCACCAGTCCTGTTGCCTCCAGCGCCTCGGCAAACTCTTCGATACTGGCAAATGCCGGATGCGACCACTGATCGAGCAACTGGCGCATGACGAATTTCTCCAAGGGATTGAGAGGTTTTTGCCGGTCATCCCGCTGGTTCCAATCCGCTACGACCAGGAGACCGCCCGGTTTCAACACTCGCATCATTTCCCAGGCAAAGCGCTGTTTGTCGGGGATATGAGGACCCGCCTCCACCGACCACACCACGTCAAAGCACTCGTCGGGAAAAGGCATGGCCAGCGCATCCGCCACCTGAAACGTAACCGGCAAATCGGGAGGCGTCAGCTCCTGCGCCCGTTTGACCTGTTCAGGGCTGAGGGTAATTCCGGTGACGACAAACCCGTAGTCTCGCGCCAGGAGACGACTGCTTCCGCCAATACCGCACCCGACATCCAGCACCGTTGTCCCCGGCGGCAACCGGTCTAACCCGGCCCAGCGCACCATCTCATAAACAAAATCCACCTTGGCCTGGCGGAAGTCCTTGCGCCGAGGAGGGTCGCCATAATGCCCTAGATGAATGTGCTCACCCCAGTAAAACTCCAAGATGCCGTCGCGCGTCCAATCGTCGTAAGAACGGGCCACCGACGCGGGTGATTCGTACTTGCGCGGGAAAAGGAAGTATAAGGCAAGACCGATGATGATGAAGGCAAGCAGTAAGCTGAATGTGGCTAGGAAGAACTGGAACATACCGCGTCGGGACGGGGTTGCAGGCTCTTGCTAGTGTAGCATCTCTAGCCAGGAGCTGCTGGCGTGCTAGAGTGGGGCCATGGACAGAACGAAACCCGCGCATCTTTACGTTGCGATTAGCGATCACGGGCTTGGTCATGTGACACGCACCCTGGCCATCGTGGCTGAAGTTCGTCGCCGCCAGCCGCAGGTGCGAATCACCCTGGCTACAACCGCCGCCGTATCGGATCTGAAAGCCTACTTGCCGCCGCCGTTTACCCATCGTCTGGTGCGCTTGGATGTGGGGGTCCGCCAGCGGGATAGCCTAACCCAGGATGTGACAGCTACCCGCCAAGCATTGGAAGCTCTGCTCAGCCAAGCGGAGGACTGCATCGCCCAAGAGGTAGCCTATATGCGGGCGACAGGGGTCAATCTCATCTTTGCGGATATTCCAGCGCTGGCGGGTTTGATGGCACGGGCTGCAGGAATTCCCTGTCTGATGTCGGGCAATTTCGGGTGGGACTTCATCTACCGGCAATGGGGTGGGGTGTTTGTGGAACTGGCAGACCGGTACGCCGAGGGCTATCGCTATTGTCATCACCTGTTCCGAGTGCCCTTTTGTGAGCCGATGGCCGAGTTTCCCCGGATTACCGATGTAGGGTTGACGGGACAGTGGCCGCGCTTTGCCCCAGAGCAGGTGCGAGCGCAGCTCGAAGTGGACACGCCCCCTGAGCGCACGGTGCTGTTTGCCTTTGGCGGCTTTGGGTTGCGGAACATTCCCTACGATGCACTCCAGCGGTTCAGCGATTGGTGTTTTTTGGTGTTTGACCCGCAAGCGCCGGCCTTGCCCTACCTGCGGCCCTGTTTTCAGACCCCCTATCGCCCCGTGGATGTGATGCCCCTGTGCGGCCGGGTGGTGACCAAACCCGGTTACAGCACCTATTCCGAAGCCTACCGGCTGGGGGTGCCGATTTACTCCCTGGAGCGCCAGGGGTTTGCCGAGGCGGAGCTACTCCTGCAGGGCCTTCGCAAGTATAGCTACCACCGGGTAATTGCTGTTGCCGATTTCTACGCCCATCCCTGGGAATTTCTCGCCTTAGACCCGTGCCCGCCCCAGACGGCCGACCGCCTGGCTACGGATGGCAATGAAACGGTCGCCCAAGCTCTCCTCGAGCACTTGTCCTAAGGGCACCTTTACAATTTGGTAAAGATTTAGCAGACCCGCCGATGACCCTTCTGCGTTGGGTGGACAAACGCCTCAAAATGGCGCCCCACTGGCTGGGTGTGGGAGTGATGGGCGCTCTGGTGCTGGTGGGCACGGGCCTTTGGCTAGGGAATCGGCGCGGCGTCGGGACTTTAGAAGTAGACGCCCTGACCGTACCAGCAACGCTACGGGACTTAACGGTGCGTATCCCCGCCAGTGGCCGGATTGAACCTCGCCGGCGGGTGAACCTGAGTCCCAAGACGCCAGGGCTGTTGGTCGCGCTGTACGTGCAGCAAGGCGACCGGGTCCGAGCTGGACAAATCATCGCGCGGATGGATGATGCGGAATTACAAGCTCGCAAACAACAGGCCCTGGCCAACCTGGCGCAAGCCCAAGCCCGGTTAGCCGAGTTGGAGCGGGGAAGTCGTCCCGAAGAAATCGCCCAGGCGCAGGCCCAAGTGCAAGCGGCGCAAGCTCGTTATGAACTGGCGCGTCAACGCCGGCAGCGCAATGAAGAGCTATTTGCCCAAGGGGCCATCGCCCTGGATGCCCTGGAGGCCGCCCGCACTGAAGAAGCCACTGCCCTAGCGGTCTTGCAGGAAGCCCAGCGCCGATTGGAATTGCTCCGGCGAGGGAATCGCCCCGAGGTGATTGCCCAAGCGCGTGCCCAGGTGGCGGCTGCCCAGGCCCAACTGCAAACTCTCCGCGTCCAAATTGCCGATACCGTGATCCGGGCGCCCTTTGCCGGTGTCATCACCCAGCGCTATGCCTCGGTGGGGGCGTTTGTCACCCCCAGCAGTTTCACGTCGGCTACTTCTTCAGCCGTGTCAAGTTCGATTGTGGCGCTCGCCAGCGAGTTGGAAATGGTGGCCCGTGTGGCTGAGACCGACATCAGCCGCATTCAACCAGGGCAAGCCGTTGAAATTACCGCCGACGCCTATCCTGGTGAGACGTTTTACGGGCGAGTCGCTTTGATTGCGCCCGAGGCGGTGGTGGAGCAGAACGTGACCTTTTTTGAGGTGCGGGTGCGACTCACCAGTGGCCAAAACCGTTTGCGGGCGGGCATGAATGTGGATGCCGTTTTTATCGGCGAACGCTTGCCTCAAGCGTTGACTGTGCCAACAGTGGCGGTGGTGACCGAACGAGGGAAAACAGGGGTCCTAGTGCCGGATGCCCAAGGAAGACCCAGGTTTCAGCCGGTAGTGCTCGGGGTCACGCTGAATGAGTACACGCAGGTGTTGAAAGGTTTACAACCTGGGACGCGGGTGTTCGTAGATGTGCCGCGCGGGATGTTCCCGAGTCGTTCGTAGCCGTTGTAGCTGAGTCATCTACGCAGGGCGCGGCTCCATCTTTGGTTTTCCGGTAGTGCTATGTAAGTAATGATGCATTATAGTAGTGGATGAAGTTGAATATAATGCCGATGTGATTTTCTAGGTTTTTAGAAAAGGACAGAGTTTTCCTCATCAAGCGACTAACTCGCCGCCTAAGAGTGTTGTTGAAGCGCTCAATCAAGGACGTCTTACCACTCCCTTTGACACCGACTTCGTGTTGAGATTTTGGAATCACCCGCCGATAAACTGGCCAAGAATCAGTATAAAATTTTGCCCGTTTTCGCCAAACAATTGGCACTCTCTTCCATAACTTTTTTTGCTGTCTCTATGCTTCTGTCTCCCCCACAGGCGGCTATAGCCAAGCCATCTATGGTTGTCAGCGCTTGAGTCCCAGCGCACGGCCTGGCCTTTGGGTTTTCTCTCCTCTCTCTGACAAACTAAAGCAGCTTAGCTATAACTTGACTGTAACAACCTGAAGCTGCTCAGCTATAGCAGAAAACATTTGAGTTAGCGTACTTGAGCAGCAGGCAAGGCAAAAGCGTCAAGGTTTCCAGTTGCTGCCCATGCCAGAATTACCTACCGGCGCCAATGCTGTCACGAACCAGCGGGTGATTTCCACCGGACGAGTAATTGCAGAACCGACGACGACGGCATAGGCGCCAGCCTCCATGGCTTGCCGAGCTTGGGCAGGCGTGCGGATCCGACCTTCGGCAATCACCGGTCGGGAGACCTGCTGACGCAATTGCCGGATCAACTCCAAGTCAGGTGTGTCTAGCGATTGATGTTCCGTCGCTGGTGTGTATCCCGATAGGGTCGTGGCGATATAGTCGGCTCCGGCGGCGGCGGCGGCAACTCCCGCCTCGACAGTATCCACATCAGCCACAAGTAACGTATGGGGCCATTGCTGCTTTATCCGGCGCACGAACTCCGTTCCTGTTATCCCCTGGGGTCGCACCCGCCAAGTGGCATCTACGGCAATCACATCAGCGCCGGCTTGGATTAACGCCTGGACATCGGCCAGCGACTCTGTAATCAACACCCGGCCATCGGGATAAGCGCTTTTCGTTAGGGCAATAATCGGCACCGCGACGTGGGGACGTACGGCTTTTACGTTGTTTACGCCACACAACCGCACGGCCACTGCACCTCCGAGCACCGCCGCTTCCGCAAACGCCCGGATAAACGTCTCACCGTAAAAGGGACTCCCCGGTTCGGCTTGGCAAGACACAATCAATCCCGGCAGCAACCCCATCGCTCAGTGGTAGAAATGACGAACGCCCGTAAACACCATGGCCACACCTGCGGCATCGGCGGCCTGGATGGACTCGCTATCGCGTAAACTACCCCCCGGTTGCACGATGGCGGTAATGCCTGCAGCGGCAGCAGCTTGCACCGAATCGCCAAACGGGAAAAAGCCATCGCTGGCTAAAACCGCTCCCTGCGCCTGTTCCCCGGCCTGCGCCAGCGCTAGTCGCACCGACCCCACCCGATTGGTTTGTCCTGCGCCAATTCCCAGCGTTACTCCCTGCTTTGCCACCACAATGGCGTTGGATTTCACGCCTTTGACCACCCGCCAGGCAAACACCAAATCGAGCCACTCCGTCTGTGTCGGGGCGCGCTGGGTCACCACTTGCCACTGCTGGGGTTGCACAGGGGCGACATCCGGCGTCTGCACTAAAAACCCGCCGCTAATCATCCGTACTTCCGCCAAGGGCCTTTCCTGCAGCTGGGGCAGCACCAGCACCCGCACTTTACTTTTGCGTTGCAGGATTGCCCGCGCGTCATCTGTACAACCAGGGGCCACAATGCACTCCAGGAATAACTCAGTCATGGCCTGGGCGGTCGCCGCATCCAAGGGTTGATTCACCGCTACAATACCCCCAAACGCCGAAACCGGGTCGGCCTGCACCGCTCGCTGGTATGCTGTGAGTAAATCGTCTGCACAGGCGACACCGCAGGGATTGGCGTGCTTGATAATCACCGCGGTGGGTTGCTCCAAGGGAAATTCGGCAATGAGCCGGCGGGCGGCTTCTAAGTCCACCAGATTGTTAAAACTTAATTCCTTGCCCTGGAGTTGTTGCGCCTTGCACCAACCGGTCGGTTCATTCCCTGTGCGATACCAGGCTGCCTGTTGATGGGGGTTTTCGCCATAGCGCAAGGGCTGCACTAATGTCCCGTAACACGCCCAGTAGGGGGGCCACGGTTCGGCGGGTTCGGTGAGATAGGCGGCAATCTGCTGGTCGTATTGACTGGTATGCCAAAAGGCTTGGGCGGCGCAGGCTTGGCGAAATGCCTGGGTGGTCTGGCCCTGGTGCGCCCGCAAATGCGCGAGAAATTCGGGGTATTGCTGGGGGTTGCACAATACGGTTACAAAGGCATGGTTTTTCGCCGCTGCTCGCAACAGGGCTGGCCCGCCAATATCAATTTGCTCTACGGCATCGGCGAGGGTGGTGTCGGGTTGCTGGATGGTCTGGGTAAAGGGGTACAAATTCACCACCACTAAGTCAATCGGCGCAATGGCCAACCGTTGTAAATCCGCCACATCCTGAGCAACATCCCGCCGCGCCAGGATACCCCCGTGAATTTTGGGATGCAACGTTTTAACTCGCCCCCCCAATATCTCCGGCGACCCGGTGTATTCAGCGACTTCCGTCACAGGTAATCCTGCCGCCCGCAACGTCCGCGCCGTACCCCCGCTGCTGAGCAGTTCATAGCCAAATTCCTGAACCAGCGCCTGGGCCAGTTCCACCAAGCCGGTTTTATCACTGACGCTGAGCAGGGCTTTTCTGGTCATCCGGCGGGTTAACCTTGACGTTCCCGGTACACCCCGTCCACCAGTTCTACGCCCCGGAAGGGATGCCCCAGCAGCCGATACCGTAACCGGTTATTCACTTCGGATAAACCGTGTTTTTTGTGGTGGGCCTTGACCCGTTCCAGATTGGCTACGTACCAGTCTTGAGCCGTGCGCCGGTCACATTGGGCCTGCATTTCCAGTACAGCAATGTCAATGTAAACCCGGTGATTGGGGTCTTCGACCTGGTCGTTGTACGCGGTAAGCATGTTGAACGCCTGTTCCACCGTCAACACGTGGGGTGATGGCGATTTGTCGGGGTGAATTTGCAACATCAAGCCATATTTAATCAACTCCCGCAGGCTCTTGCCCGAACTGGCCATTAACTGCTCGACAGCGGCCCGGTCTTCTGGTGTCAGTCCTAGGGCGTCCAGCGTGAGTTCACCAGCAGCTTGGCCTTTGGATTGGTGGTAACTGGCAACTAACAAATCAATCACCTGCGCCGGTGAGAGATGCAGCGTTTGGGCCAATTCCGCCACCCCCTTGTGAACCGGTTGGGTCGTTGGGTCGTCCAGTTTCGCCAGCAAAAAGCTCAACACATCGTTCCAGGAACCCCCCAGTTGCGACTTGAGTTCGCTGAGCCGCTGGTATTCGTCATCCGTCGGTGCAAAGGAAATTTTCGTGGTCATGCGCACCCCTTGCCGGTTCGTCCATACTTCATATTATGGGTGGTAACGCGCCGTTTGACCCACCGGTGTTGCGTTTTTTTCAGCCGGTGCGGGGGCAATCCCTAGCTGTGCAGCTATTGACCCAGGCGTTGGTCCAGCAGCGCGTGGCGCCAGCCTATTTGTTTCAGGGGCCAGCGGGCGTCGGTAAGGCGTTAACGGCGCGATGTTTTGCCCACGCCCTCCTAGGGTCTGGGAGTCACCACCCCGATTTGTTGTGGGTGCAACCAGGAGAAACAACCCGTCTCCAGCCACCGCAAATCCGTATCGAACAAGTGCGGGAAATCAGTGAATTTGTGAGTCGCACTCCCTGGCAAAGCAACCGTTCGCTAGTGGTGATTGAATCAGCCCAGTGCCTAACCGAACCGGCCCAAGACGCCCTGTTAAAAACGTTGGAAGAACCAGGTCATAGTCATGTGCTCTTGCTGGCCGACCGCCCGGATGAACTGCTCCAAACCATTCGTTCCCGCTGCCAGATTATTCCCTTTTATCCCCTGGCGACCGACGATTTATTGGCGGTTTTGGATGAACAAGGTTACCGCGACATCCGACAAAAGCCGGAGTTACTAGCCTTAGCGGGTGGTTCTCCCGGCGCCGCCATCACCCATTGGCAGCAATGGCAAGCGCTCCCCCCTGACCTGCAATCTTGCTTGGAAACAACTCCCCCGACATTGGCGCAGGCGTTGGAACTGGCCCGGCATTTAACCCAAACCCTAGAACCGGCCACGCAACTGTGGTTAACTGACTATTTGCAGATGTATTACTGGCGGCGGTATCCGCAACCGGAACTGGTGCAAATCTGGGAGCAAACGCGCCAAGCCCTGCTCAATTATGTGCAACCCCAACTAGTGTGGGAAGTCGCCTGGCTGCGGTTGTATCAATGGCACTCACGCCAATCCAGATGAAATGACAGAATCTTGGCATAGCCCACCCTCGGAGCAGTGGTATGCGTGGCTTCTCTATTGCAATTGTTGCCGTTGCTGCATTGGCCATTGGTGGGATAATCATTGGTTTCTATAGCATCTACACGCAACTCATCGCCCATTTTTTCGAGGGAGCGAGTATCACAAGCATGAAAGCTCGTTTCTCAACCCCTTTGATGACGTTGGAAATCCTATCCTTAGTAGCAGGTTTGGTATTTTTGTCTATCCATTTACTTTATTGGATTGGCATGTCCAATCGTAACCATCCGGCATATCGTGGCCTGACTCAATTTGTTAATAGCATTTCCCCGTCAATTGCGGTATTATTTCAAAGGCAAATTCTGGGTTTGGGGATTGGGATGTGTGGCAGATATCCTATGTCAGTCATTGTCCTGATGGCGTTTGAGAAATGGGCTGAGATTGTCAGGAAGAAGCGCTTGTTTTATTCTAGTTAAGAACGATGAACCGATAAGGAAATCCACCCATGACCGAACCCTTGGCTTTGGGAATTTTGGGATATGGCGGTTTGGGGCAGGCGATGGCCCGTCTC
This sequence comes from Gloeomargarita sp. SKYB120, assembly GCA_025062155.1. Taxonomy (NCBI): domain Bacteria; kingdom Bacillati; phylum Cyanobacteriota; class Cyanophyceae; order Gloeomargaritales; family Gloeomargaritaceae; genus Gloeomargarita; species Gloeomargarita sp. SKYB120. The sequence continues at coordinate 34,547 of JANXAM010000015.1, forward strand.
GTATCACGGCGGCAGCAGGTGCGTTGGGTCGCTGTAGCCGACCGTAAAGGGTATGCGTTTCATCCCGATGGTTTATCCCCCGCCCACTGTCAAAAGGTCTATAGCGAACGGGGGTCTGTCGGCTACTTGGAACCAGGGGGCGTCCTGAGCGACGACAGTCTGGGTGAACTGATAGCTCAACCCGGCATCCAGGCGTACTTCCTGGCCCTGCCCAATTTGCCGAATACCTTCATGGCGGAGGTGGCTCGCCGCTTTTTGAGCAAGGGATGGCGGGGGGTACTGGTGGATGCCCTCAAACGCACCAGCGCGGTGGAACAGCTACGGCAACTCCAGGCGGATTTCCAGGCGGGGGGCATTACCTATCTCACTGGTTGCGGGGCAACACCTGGGTTACTTACAGCAGCGGCGGCGCTGGCAGCCCACAGCTACGAAGAAATCCTGAGCGTCGAAATTCGCTTTGGGGTGGGCATCGCCAACTGGGAAGCTTATCGAGCCACTATTCGTGAGGACATTGCCCATCTCCCCGGCTACGACGTGGCCAAAGCCCAAGCCATGACCGACGAAGAAATCAATGCCCTGCTAGACCAAACCGACGGCAAGTTGTACCTGGAGAACATGGAACACGCCGACGATGTGATTTTGGAATGGGCCGGGATCTGCCCCCGAGAGCGCGTGACGGTGGGCGGCGTTGTGGATACCCGCAACCCCTGCAAACCCATTAGCACCCACGTCAAAATTACGGGCCGCACCTTTGAAGGCAAAATTTCCACCCACACCTTCACCCTGGGGGACGAGACCAGCATGGCGGCAAATGTCTGCGGCCCGGCGCTGGGGTATCTGCAAGCGGGTTGGCACTTACATCAACAGGGGCATTACGGGCTGTTCACCTGCGCCGAGGTCATGCCCCGCTGGGTATGCTAACAGCCCGCACAGGCCGGTGGTCGCTGTAAGTGGCGCGGTGAGCAGGACGACAATACTCCGGTTCGGGGTACAAAATATCGCTGGCTGCGGGTCAGTTCTGAGCGACGCAAACACAAAGTCCAGCACCGAGTTGATTGGGGTTGAAATCAAAGCCCGCATCCTGTTGAAATATCCCAGTCAAAACCAGCGGCAAGGTCTGGGTGCGCGCCCATTCGTTGAGCAATTGGGCCTGTTGATGCCGACGACTCGCCGTTTGCCCATTGCCCCGATGCAAATTGCCGAGCCGGTCGAAATTCAAACTCCACCACCATTGATGTGCTCCAGTTCCTCGTGTTGCAGGTAGGTCAATGGGCATCGTAGAGTATCTGCTCTCGGAGCGTCCCAGCAACCAGCGGTAGTCCCATTGGCTCGCCTGTCGAAACATTTTCATCCAGGCGTTGCTTTCCACTTCGGAAAACCCCCAGACATGCACCTGCTAGCCCTGCAGGTCTGCGCTTCCCGATTCCACGTTAAACACGGCGACGAATCCACCAGCAGCAGCGTCAGAATTGCTCAACCCGTCTTCATGGTAACCAGCGGGGCTGTCGTCCCCAGAGACCCAAGTCCTGCGGCTGTTGACCCACCGGATTGGCGCCCAACGGGAGTCGCCACAGGTGCCCGTTCATCTCCAGCAACATCTGGCGGCCATCGGGAGAAAGGGCCATGTGGGGAGGCGTCGGGTCGGCAAATTGCACCAGCGGCAGGATTTGCTTCGTTGGTATGACAATGGCGGCCAAGTATGGTAACTCCTGAAAATTGGTGGTTTCACTTGCTTCCGTTGCCAGCACGTACACCCAGGGCCGGCGTGGGTCAAAACAGGCGCTCAAAATCGAACCGCGCAACCGCAGCAACTCCTGCTCCTGTGTCTCACCCACTAGAAACAGCGAACGGGTGAAATCGCTGTTGAACTTCACCATCAAGGCCCGTGTACCCCGCCGGTCAAACTCTAGCAACTGGCCGAATTTGGGTAAAAACTCCAGCGGTGCCGCGTCCGGCTGCAACGGCATCAAAGCCAGACCTTGACCCTTGGCCATCACCAAATTCTGACCATCCGGCGTCACCCGGAAATCGCCCTCCAGACCAACTGCCAATGCCCGCCGGTCACCCTGCAAACTCACCTGCCACAGGCCCGAAGGCGTCCCAGGCGCCAAACCTGCCCGCGCCACAATGAGCTTTTGACCATCCGGCGCCAGGTCAAACTTCAAGTTCTGAAACCCTTCGCTGGGCAATATCGTGGCCACCTGACCCGCTTCCCGACGGGGGGGCGTTCCCTCCGGCGTGGCATACTGCAAGCCCGTCGTCACCGTGTAAATGGCCACTGCAACGGCGGGGTCGCCCTGTTTCTGGGCGCTGAACACAATCCGATCCGCCTGGGGCAAAGGTTGGGCGTCCAACACGACCAATTCGGGGGGCGTCAACACCCGGTGCGTTCCCTGGGTCAGATTGTGCAACACCAGGCGTCCGGCCTCATCCCCTTGCGTTCCCACGTAGATAAACGCCTGGTCCCGCGTCCGAAACCGGCCTGTAAAGGGTTCCATCTCTCGCCCTTGACCAAACTTATCCTGTGCGCCAGTGATTGTCACCTGGTAAGCCTGACCGTAGGGCGCTGGTTCGAGCAGCGTGTAGGCCATTTGCCGTCCCGCCCAACTCACCTTGCCCCGCAACTCCGGCGTGATGCGCAACCCCTGTTCCACCGTGCGGGTGTTCATCGGGCGATTGAAGGTCAAGATAAACGCCTGGTCCTGCGCCCCGATGACCCGTTCCTGCCAGGAGAACTGCTGCACGCGCGGGCGCGACCGGTCGCCACCGCTGAGCAACAACACCGTCACCAGCGCCAGGAGAATCAAAACCGTCACCGCCGCCCGGTCCAATGGCTGTTTGAGCATCACCTGCGTCCCTTGAGCCTCAAATGGATTCAGCGTTAGCCGTTTTGGAACGGCGTGTGCGCCCCCGGTACTCAGATTTACGGCGTAACCCCAGCGCCTGCACCTGCAGCGAATCTCGTCCGTACTGGGCAATCACTTGCTCTTTCGCTCCCAGGATCAAGTTATGGAATCGCCATTCACTGCGGTTGGCCTCATCCCGCGCCGCCTTGGCTGCTGCCAACGCCTGAACCTCTAAAGCCTGTTTTTCCTTCATCGTTTGCAGCGCTTCCTGAAGCACCTCCTTCCGGTAGGCCGGATTACTTGGGTTGTAATCGGGAAACGCCAGCAGCGCCGCCAAGGCCTCCTGGTCCGCCTGGAGCAAAGCTGGCCTTAAACGCCGCGTCTCGTCTTTTGCCATACCACACCCCCGCCACATAATACCACTAACAATCTACCTTTTAGCCAAGTAAATGTAAAGCAAAAATTATCTGTACTGGCTTTTAGCCTATCTAGATTAGTCAATAATGCAAGACAGCTAAAGCATAAGCCAGGGATATTATTTAATCGCATTTCTATCTTAAAGCTAAATCGAGTAGGCGTAAAGCAAGCGCTGACTTGGCGATAAAGTAGTTGGTTGCATGGATATTGTTGCAGTCATTCTATCAGGTTTAGTGCGTACCAGTGGGGGAGCCAGGGGTTTCTAACGCCCGCCCGTGCTCTTTCCCAGGATGCAGCAGAAAATTTTCCATCGAACCAAGGGCAATGACGCCTGGCAAGCTGCTCCTTCAAACTCCATCTGTTTTCATCAATTTTCTTAGGTTTAATATGCATAGAATTTAACTAGAAAACATTAAGCTTTATCTAGTCTAAAAAATCTGCCCAAGATTGACAATGAATAAGCCGTTGGTTAGATTGGGTTTGTGGAAATTAGGGGCATCAATTGGTCGGCAAAATTTGTGTTGAGTTTAAGGGAAGGTTATGAACCAGATTACAATTCTTCGACAGCTAGAAACAGCTTTGCAGGACCCCTGTTTAGTCTTACAGGTGGCTTCGGCGGCTCCCTATCTCCAAGTGGTAGTTAACCGCACGGGCGACCGTCCCGATTACCCCGCCCTCAGCCGTCGAATTGCTGAGCTAGTCGGACAGATGGACTTGCCGGAAATCCAGTACGTCGCTGTTTATGGGCGCGTGTACGGACAAGAGGAAGTTGAGTATGAAGAAAGCCTACCCCTTCTCAAAACGCCGGTCACTGCGCCCTCCACTGAAAATCCGTTTGTTGCCGCCGCTGCTGAACCCGAGCCATTTACTCTCTCCAAGTATTGTTTCACCCGCAATCGGAGTTTATTAACTGCCAGCCTGCCCAGTCCCAAGTTATCCATTGCCGAGTTGATTCGAGATTTTCATGGGTTTACGGATACGGAGAAGCAAGCCATTTTGGAGGAACTAGGGAAGTTTTTGCGGAATCCCGATGCAGTGAACACCCAAACCTGGTCGGAAACAATGCGGGCCTGGTTAGGGCGGGCGCGTTCCTTCTCTGATGAAGATATGCGCAGTTTTGCCATTTGGATGAGCCGCTATTGCGCCAACCCAGAGAAGACTTTAGAGACAGTGCAGGCGACGATTCAAGCCGCTAAAGAAGCAGAAAGAGAACGCCGGCGCCAGGAACGGGAAGCTCGCTTGGCAGAACCGAAAGGCTCTCTATCAGTCCCCAGTAGCCGTCGGTCATCTGTTCCCCCAACCGCAACGCGCTCTAGCTCTAGCCATCAATCAAGCGTCAATTCGTTGACCATAGCATTTTCTCTTCTCTTCTTATTCACCTTGACAATTGGCATTACAATTTTTGGCCAAGCAATTACCCTTTCAATCTCTATCCTAAGTAAGCTTATTTTTTTACTGTCTCTCCTTGGCGGGTGGTATCTTAGCCTATGCAATGAAGTACAGTTTTTGATAATTGGTCGCATGAGCGCAAAGGCTCTAGTTACTCACATTGTGTTGTTGGTTTTGGCTCTGATTCCAGGGACAATTGTTTACTTTATTACACTCTTATTTCTTCCCTGGGTGGCCTATGGTTTGGTTGGTGGCTTAGCTGGCGCTTGGATTGGGAGTATTTGTCGTTCAATCGTACGGATCATAGGTGATCCGGAAGAATATGAACTAATGAAGTATGCTCGTTTTAGAGGTCTAGCAATGTACGTAGTGGGAGTAAGTTTTTTAGGCATTCTCATAGCAACTTTTGGGGGATTTCTCTTGCGGCTAAGCCGTCCTAATCCTGAAATTGCCTTGCCTCGTGCAAAGCTAGATGGTTTTTCAGAAGCAACTTGCGCGCAACTAGTTGAGCGTGTGGAAAGGGAACGTGTAACTGTAGAAGATGTCATTGACTTACTAGGGGACAACGCGACCATTGAGACTGACATTCTCAGCGGCGAGACGACTTACACCTGGGATTATGCCAATGCAAAAATTGTATTGGCGACTGAAGGTGCTAGCCCAAGCGCTGTTGTGGATAGAGTGCTCACTTGTGAGCAAAAGTGAAGAGATAGGCAAGAGTGAAGGGAAGCTACTTGCTTGACCCCATTCACCTTTTAGAGTGGCAAGAAATCCTAGAACTGATAGGAAAATTTGAGGTTTTTTTCTATGGAGACTTTCAACCAGCTAAATAGGCGGGTAAAAAGCGGCCATTTTACGGTACAATAATTTGCTTGAGGCTAAACCCACTGCTACAGAAGTCATCTCCGTCCATCTTGAGATGGGATCTAAAGGTTTCAAAACAAATCCAAAGTTAGAAACGCCGGCCCATATTTGGGAGTACGATAATGCCGAAGTTGTGTTACTAGCTGATGGGAAAGAATCGAGTGCTGTTGTGAAAAAGGTGGCTAGATGTATAGTCGGTGAGCAAGGCAAATTTCCAGGCAAGAGCTGGGTCGGTTTCGATGAATATTGACGACTATTTAGCTTTAGCAGTCTAAAATGACAAAAGGAGGAACTTCAGAAGGTAAACGATGCGAGCATTTGTAGCTGGCGCAACGGGACAGACAGGGCGCAGGATTGTCCAGGAACTCCGCAAGCGGGGGGTTGCTGTGCGCGCAGGCGTGCGGGATATGGACCGGGCCAACCAAATTCTTCCGGCAGATGTAGAACTGGTGCTGATGGATGTCACCAAGCCCGAAACACTCCCCAAAGCAGTTGCCGGCTGTGATGTAGTGTTGTGTGCGACGGGAGCGCGGCCCTCGTTCAACGTCACAGAACCCTGGGCGGTGGATTGCTGCGGCACCCAAAATCTGGTGGATGTGGCCAAGTTTCACAAGGTGCAGCATTTTGTGCTGGTGTCTTCATTGTGCGTCTCTCAGTTCTTCCATCCCCTGAACTTGTTTTGGTTTATTTTGTATTGGAAAAAGCAGGCGGAACTGTATTTGCAAAACAGCGGGTTGACTTATACGATTGTGCGACCGGGGGGCTTATTGAATGAGGACATCCCCGGAGGATTAGTGATTCAAGGACCGGATACGCTGTTTGAGGGGCGGATTCCCCGGCAAAAAGTAGCACAGGTGTGTGTCGAAGCGCTGCATCAACCGGCAGCCCGGAACGGCATTTTTGAAATCATTACCCGCCCTGAGCAGCCTGAATCGCCGCCGGAGTGCTGGTTTTCACAGGTTGCCGTTGCGAGCCGCCAGTAGGAAAATCACCGCCGGTCCCGCTAGAATAATTAGGGCAATGATAATCAATTGCACCAGCGTTTCCCAGTTCTCCAGCAGTGCGGCCATAGACTCCCTCCCAGACGAACACCCAGCCAGTCATTGTAGGGGAAGCGGGTTACAGCCAGCTCAATCGCTACAAGATGTTTTATAAAAAGAGAGAGGTGTGAGGAGCGCCGATGCGACGGTGGTGGCGTTGGCTGGCTTGGACCATTCTCGCTCTGTTTTGGCTGGCAGCGACTCAGGCGTGGGGATGGTGGCGAAAACCGGCTGAGACGCCTTTGATTAGCCAACTTTCGCCCCTACCGGCAGGGCCAGGGCTGTGCCCACCAGGATTGTCACCAGCGAAATCGTGGCCCAAGTACCAGCCCCGTGAAGAAACAGCCTTTGTGCATCCCAGTAACTACGGCTTGCGGCACCGGCTAGATGCAGAAGGGCAACCGATTGACTACGCGCCGCTGATTGTGCTTCACGAGACGGCTGGCCCCGCTGATGCCGCCATTAGCCTGTTCCAGACAGACCACACGGGTCGGGACGATTTGCAGGTGAGTTACCACGTGCTCATCCGCCGCGATGGGACGGTGGTGTACCTGGTGCCGCCGGAGTTTCGCGCCTACGGAGCAGCGCCGTCCTCCTTTCGCGGAGAAGCGGTAAAAACCAACCCCAACGGCGTGTTTTCTGTCAATAACTTTGCCTATCACATCTCGTTGGAGTCACCAGTGGATGGCTACTACCGCCCACCCCAACCGTCACTGACTCCCCAGCCGAATGGAGTAAGAACCACGAAACCTGAGCCGAGTCCAACACCGCCGGCTAATCCCCTGGTTCATAGCGGTTACACCGACGCCCAGTACCAATCGCTGGCGTGGTTGATTGCCAAAACCTGTGTGCCTTGGGAACGCATCACCACCCACAAAGCGGTGGATACGTCTGGCACGCGCGTAGACCCCCGCAGTTTCGACTGGCGCAAATTCCGCCGCTACCTAAACCAATACCCCCGCCGCCGGGAAATTTTCTTCGGCTTTCATAATGAATAGCCCCTTGCTGGAACGGGAACATCCTGGGTAAAGTAAGACTCAAAACGGTGCGTTAAGGGGTGGGTTCGGTGCGTCTACGATTCTGGGGAGCGATACTTGCTGGCTTTTTAGCACTACCAGGCGGAGTTTCATGGGCGCAGTCCATCACACCAGCTAACGACGGCACCGGCACCCAGGTCCAGCGCTTTGACAACCGCTACGACATCAGCGGCGGACGCCAAGCCGGACGCAATCTCTTCCACAGTTTTGGCCTGTTTAACCTTGACCCAGGCCACATCGCCAACTTTCTAGCCAACCCGAGCCTGCGCAACATCCTGGCGCGGGTTACAGGGGGGTCAGCGTCCTTCATCAATGGTTTGATTCAAGTCACCGGCGGCACCCCCAACCTGTACTTGATGAATCCGGCGGGGATTTTGTTTGGTTCCCAGGCGACGTTGCATGTACCGGCGGCGTTTGTGGCTACAACGGCCAACCGGATTGTGTTTCCAGGGGGAAGTTTTTCGGCCTACGGCCCCAACGACTACAGCCAACTCACGGGCGACCCCGTTGGTTTTGGGTTTGACCGCAAGAATCCGGCGGCGATTATCAACGAGGGGAAACTGACGGTGAACCCTGGTCAGGGTGTGGGGCTAGTGGGTGGACAAGTCATCAACACAGGAACCATTCAAGCGCCGGGGGGAACTATCACCATCGCCGCCGTGCCGGGAGAAAATCTGGTGCGCCTGTCAGTGCCGGGACAGGTGCTCAGTTTGGAATTTCATCCCCAGCAACTGGCCCAAGCAGTGGACGACCAAGGCCAGCTTCCCGTAACGCGCTTGCCAGAGTTGCTCACGGGGACCCAAACCCTTACTCCCCACGCTGATGGGACGATTAGTGTAGCTGGTTCCAACGTCAGAATCCCGATGCAGCCAGGAACAGCCGTGGTTTCAGGGCGAGTGGACGTTTCTGCGCCAGACCGTCCGGGAGGTCAGGTGGGCATCTTTAGCCAACGGGTGGCTCTTGTTAGGGGTGAAGCAAATGCTTCTGGCGAAACCGGCGGAGGACATGTTCTCATCGGAGGTGAGTTTCAGGGACGCGGGCCAGTTCCCAACGCGGAATACACGTTTGTGGACTGGGATGTCATCCTTCGCGCGGATGCAATCAACGCTGGCCATGGGGGCCGGGTGATTGTCTGGGCTGATAAAACGACGGATTTTCGAGGAACAATCACGGCTAGAGGTGGTCAAACAGCAGGTGATGGGGGTTTTGTTGAAGTCTCAGGTAAGGAAAATTTACGCTTTACTGGGCGGGTGGATACATCGGCACCGAAGGGTCGGCCAGGTACCCTGTTGCTAGACCCAGAAAATATCCTTGTGGTAGCGGGGACAGGTGCAAATGACTCCGAGTTATTGGATAATCAAATTCTCTTTAGTGATGCGCCAGGAGCCACCTTCACAATTGGGGCGTCTAGACTGCTAGAACAACTGCGCTCAAACAGCGTTTTCTTACAAGCCACTAACAATATCGAATTTAATACTGAACTCAGTGGTTCTTCAGAGTTCCCTACTACCTTGTTTGCCGAAGCCGGCAATAATATTGATGCAAGGGGAGATATTTTGTTCAGCAATATTGGCATAAATTTTGATGCAAGGAATAGCATTTCACTCAGAAACTTAAGGGCTGAGAGTGTTTTCTTACGGACACAAGGGTCAACGACAATTGGCAACATTGCATCGCAAGGTAGGGTGGACATCCGTACTGAAGGGAGTATTACTATCGGGGATATTAGTGCGGGTGCGGATGTTATTGTGTTTAGTGGTTTCAGGAATAGGGATCTCAGCTTTAGGCTTGCTCCAGGTATTGGTGACAGGCCGATTCAAATCTATGAGTCGGTGAACTTTTCAGGACGGGGAGGAGACATTCAAGTTGGTAACGTGACCACAAGTGGTGATGAGCTTTGGATTGCTACCGGCAGAGGTAGTGTGCGGACAGGTAATCTGATAAACACTTATGATGGTCCTTTCTTAAAATATATTGATGTCTATGCACCAGACTTGGTAGAAACAGGGTTCATTGATACCCGAACACCGAATGGAGTCGGTGGTGATGTCTGGTTACTGAGCCGAGGAGATGTCCGTGTTACCCGCACCAATTCCGATGGTTTTAGCATTGATACCCGTGGCAGCGTGCGCGGTGGCGATATTTTGATTCGATACGGGCCGGGCAATCAATTTACGGTTGGGAATGCCGCAATCAATGGCACTGCAGGGGGCATCACTACCGGTGAATTTTTGGTTACACCACCCCAGCAATTCGTCGGCCTACAGCTCGGCACTCAACGACCTGGAACGATTCAGATTGGGGACCCTGATGAGTCTCTGCTGCTAAAAGACTTGTTTGCCTTGCTGTTTGAAATTCTGGATTTCAGCCTGGAGGACTTCGGTGACTTCGTGCTCGCAAGTCCTTTTGTCATTGCCCAAGCGTTGGCGGCTGGCGACTACGGCGCAATTATCAACTTGGACAATTTGTTTGGGAGTGAGTTTAATCGGGCACTGGGAAGCAAGGCCATCAATAATCTCAATACGGTTGATGAAGTCGGTGAAATGCTCAGCCGGTTGGCGCAGGAGACGGGGAAGAAACCGGCGATTGTGTACCTGATGGTCGATGAACAGCAGTTGACCATTGCTGCGTTGACGCCAGGGAGCCGGGCTGCAAAGGCGTCAAGTCTTGTAGCTTCCACAACCCTGGGGGTGGCACAAAGTAACGACCAAACGCAACCAATTGTCCGGGGCCTTCCCGAAGCAAGACGCTCCCAGGTGATACCCGTTGTTGAACGCTTCTTGAACACCCTGCGCGACCCCCGCCTGCGCACTAGTGACGCCTATCTCAAAGATGCCCAACAGTTGTACCGCTGGTTGATTGCGCCGATTGAACCGGAACTGCGGGCGCGCGGGATTGAAACGTTGATGTTTTCCCTGGATAGCGGTTTGCGCCTGTTGCCCCTGGCGGCGCTGCACGATGGCCGACAATTCCTGGTGGAAAAATACAGCCTGTCCCTGATTCCCAGCGTCAACTTGATTGATACCCGCTATCGCCCACTCCGCAATGTGCCGGTACTGGCAATGGGCGCCGATACCTTTGCCGACCAGGCTCCCTTGCCGGCGGTGCCGGTGGAGCTGCAACTGATTACTGACATCTGGCCAGGGCGCCGGTTCTTGAATCAGGAATTCACGGTGGAACGGCTGACGCAAGAACGCCGGCAAACGGGGTATCCGATTGTGCATCTGGCTACTCACGCAGATTTTGCACCTGGACGGTTGGAGAATTCCTACATTGAGTTTGGGAATAACCAGCGGTTGTTGTTTCCCCAACTGCGCCGGTTGCCGTTACGGGAACCCAATCCAGTGGAGTTACTGACCTTGAGTGCCTGTCGCACGGCGGTGGGGGATGCCACCGCTGAATTGGGTTTTGCGGGTTTGGCGGTGCAGACGGGGGCCAAAAGTGCCCTGGCGTCGCTGTGGTATGTGTCGGACGAAGGGACGCTGGCGCTGATGAACGAGTTTTACCGGAACTTGCAGCAGGCGCCCATCAAGGCGGAGGCGCTACGCCAGGCCCAGATAGCGCTGTTACGGGGGCAAGTAGTGTTCAAGGGTGGGGAGTTGCGCAGTGTGCGTGGGAATGTACCGGTGCCCCCTGCAATTGCCCAGCGAGGTGACCAGCCCCTGAACCATCCCTACTACTGGGCCGGATTTACCCTGATTGGGAGTCCGTGGTGAGTCGTGTGCTGATGTAACTGATGACTTCGTCGGGGGTTTGCGCTAGGTGAACCTGCGGTGAAAGGTGCTGGAAAAAGGTTTGCGCCACTAGGGGCATCTCCAGCAGAATCACCGGTTTGCCGAACTTGATGGCCAAAGCCAGCTCGGAGGTCGTACCGGCTCCCCATCCACAACCCACCACCACTTGGCTTGCTAGCACGTTAATCACGTTGCGGGCCTGCCCCAATCCCGTCGGGATCACAATGTCCAACTCGGGAACGGCTGCTGCAGGCGTCGCTTCCGGCAGGATACCGATGGTAAGTCCGCCCGCTTGGTGTGCGCCCACCGTTGCTGCCCGCATGACACCGACGTTGCGACCGCCAGTCAACAACACCCAACCAGCGCGGGCAATTTTTTCCCCTAATACTCTGGCAACGCGGCAAATGTCGGGGCTGGCTCCTTCTCCTGGCCCCATGACGCCCACAATGACCCTACGGCTCAATTTCCCGCTTCATCCGTTCCAGCGCTTGCTTCATCTGGTCAAACATCTGCTGGGGCGTCAGGCCAAACCGCTCCAGAAAGGTCTCCAACTGCTTATAGGTCAGCTTGGCCATGAAGTCGTCCGACAGCTCCACTCGCTTCATAAAAATCCGGTACCGCTCCAGCAGGTTTTCCATCTGCTCGATGTACAGCCGCTTGCCCTCCCGGTCAAACTTGCCATACTGACTGCCCAACTGCAACAGGTTTTGATAGTCCTGGAAAATCTGGCGAGCCTCCGACTGCACAATCTCCGAGTCAAAAAAACTCATAGGCGCCAACCTGCTCTAACTCCGCTTTCTTTCACCTTAACGCCTAGCCAGCGCCCCCTGGAGTGGGGAAATCCGCCATCCCCGCCGTTTGTGACAGTTTTTTACGACCCCTGTGGACAAATCCCCTAAAAATTCTGTATCATTGGATACAGAAAGGTAAGATAATTTCCTGCAGAGAGCAACGACCACATCACGTCAGGCGGAGGGACAGGAACGATGGACATGCAACAACGGGCACGGCTACTGATGGTGCAACGGACGGCCCAGATCCGGAATCGGCAGCAAAGTCTGTTAGGCCGGACGGCGGCGGAAGCGGGAGTTCACCAACTGCCGGGTTACTTTGGCCATATCCAAGGAAAGGTGCAACCGACGTTTCGCATTGACTACGACCACGGGCCGAGCGCTCTGAGCTAGGTCGAGTCTTCAGATTAGGGCAGCGAGGGGTAGTCTGACTACCCCCTATTTTTGTTGGTTTCCTAAGGAAAAATTGAAATTATGTTAAACTGGAGCACTGGACGCGGGTCGGTAGCTCAGCGGTAGAGCACTCGGCTTTTAACCGATTGGCCCTGGGTTCGATCCCCAGCCGACCCATGGAGAAAGCTACAGCCGTTTTGGGTAGCGCTAAGATACGGGTGAAACCATTTGGGCACAGCGTATGGCTTGGGACGGAAACTATATCAAGTGCCCGCAATGTAGTTATGACCGGAATCCTATCGGTGCGTCCAGGTGTGAAATTTGTGGTTATCGGCTGAAAAAGCGTTTTCCGATTGTTCCTGTCATAGCGACGATAGTGGGTGCTGTCGTCCTAGGCGCAGGGGGATTTTGGGTCTTGACCCAGGTGGCCCGGCAAACGTCAGGGACGGCTGCCACGCCCGCAGCGGGTCCAAGCGTCACACCAACACCGGTGGCTGTAACCCCTGTTGCGCCGGCGGGTCAGTCGTCTGGCATCACCATCGTCTCCCGCTTGGCGGATGTACCGGATGTGCCGGCGGGGACGTTCAATTACGGGGGTTCCACCACGTTTGCGCCCCTGCGGGCCGACTGGATTAACCAGCGCATTTACCAGGCCCATCCCCAGTTCCGGCTGCGCTACGTAGAACCGCCGGGGGGGAAACCCGGCTCCGGTGCTGGGATTCAGATGTTGCTCGAGGGTCAGCTCTCCATCGCCCAGTCGTCGCGACCCCTCAAGGATGAAGAATTTCGCCGGGCGCAGCTCCGGGGGTTTCGGCTCGAGCAGGTGGCCATCGCTTTTGACGCGCTGGCGATTTATGTGCATCCCCAGGTGAGAGCAGCCTTGCCAGGGCTGACGGTCGCCCAGGTGCGGGAGATTTTCACAGGCCGAGTAACGAATTGGCGACAGGTAGGCGGCCCAAATTTGCCGGTGGTGCCCTTTAGCCGCAATCTGCAAGCAGGGGGAACGGTGGACTTTTTCAAAGAGACGGTGCTGCTGGGGGATTCGCTGGGGCCAAATGTGCGAGAAATCCGCGATACCACCCATTCGTTGCGTCAGGTGGGTAAGACGCCGGGCGGGGTCGGGTACGCCACGGTTTCGGAGGTGGTGCGTCAGGAAATGGTGCGCATTGTGCCGATTGCCAAAGGGCCAGGAGCGCCTTACGTAGCGCCAGACCTCAACGGTCAGCAGGTGAATTTGGATGTCATTACCAACGGCGCTTACCCGATCACCCGGCGGTTATTTATCATCATCAAGCGGGATGGGACGTTAGACGAAAAAGCCAGTGTGGCCTATGCCAATTTGTTTCTCAGTGATGAGGGACAACAGTTGGTGAAGGAAGCGGGTTTTGCGCCTCTACGTTAGGTAGCAAACTTTAGCAGGATGCGGCTAAGATACGAGTGGAACTGTTCGGGTGCTGGAGATGACCCAGGACTACAGTTACGACAAGTGCCCCCAGTGCGGCTACGACCGGAATCCCCTTGGCGCCCGCAAGTGTGAGATTTGTGGCTATTCCCTGAAGAAAGGGTTGCCAGTGGTGCCGGTTCTGATGACATTGGCGGGAGTTGCCGTGTTAGGGGGTGGAGGGTACTGGCTCGTGACTCAGTTGATGCGGCCAGCACCAGTGGTCACCTCGTCGCCGAACCCCAATGCGACGGTTGCGCCCGCGCGTCCTGACCCGAGCGGAAATCCCCCAGCACCGGTGGCTGTAACCCCTGTTGCGCCGGCGGGTCAGTCGCCTGGCATCACCATCGTCTCCCGCTTGGCGGATGTACCGGATGTGCCAGCAGGGACGTTCAATTACGGGGGTTCCACCACGTTTGCGCCCTTGCGGTCGGAGCGGATCAACCAGGCAATCTATCAGGCCCATCCTCAGTTCCGGTTGCGCTATGTGGAACCGCCAGGGGGGAAACCCGGTTCCGGTGCCGGGATTGAAATGCTCATTAATGGTCAACTAGCAATTGCCCAGTCGTCGCGACCCCTGAAGGATGAGGAATTTCAACGCGCCCAGACACGGGGGTTCCGCCTCGAGCAAGTCCCCATCGCGAACGACGCGATTGCCATCTACGTGAATCCCCAGGTCAAAATCCCTGGCTTAACCGTGGCGCAGGTGCGGGAGATTTTCACAGGCCGAGTAACGAATTGGCGGCAGGTGGGCGGCCCCGATTTGCCGGTGGTGCCCTTTAGCCGCAATCTGCAAGCCGGGGGAACGGTGGACTTTTTCAAAGAAGCGGTGCTGCTTAATAACCCCCTAGGGCCGAACGTCCGCGAACCCCGTGATACAACAGATTCCCTACGCAAGGTTGGGGCAACGCCGGGAGGAGTTGGTTACGCGACGGTTTCCGAGGTGGTGCGCCAGGAGATGGTGCGCATTGTGCCGATTGCCAAGGAGGCGGGCGCTCCCTACGTTGCACCTGACATCAACGGTCGGGAGGTCAATTTGGAAGTACTCACCAACGGCACCTATCCCATTACCCGTCGTCTTTTTCTCATCATCAAGCGCGATGGAACGATTGATGAAAAAGCCAGCGTCGCCTACGCCAATTTCTTTCTCAGCGATGAGGGCCAACGCCTGATTAAAGAAGCGGGTTTTGCGCCGTTGCGGTGATGTTAATGTTAAATAAGCTAGGACGGGTTTTCCCCTTGGATTCTGGTGCAAATTTCTTTTCTATCAGCTTTACTCCCCGAAGTTGTTGAACTACCCCCACCGTTGAAATGGGCTGGTGGTAAGCGCTGGTTAGTCCCCACGCTGAAATCCCTGTGGCAACCCTACTCGTCCTTCCGGCTAGTGGAACCCTTTGTGGGCGGCTTGGCGATTGCTTTGGGGTTGCGTCCCCAGCGGGCGCTACTAAATGACATCAATCCCCATCTCATCAACTTCTATCGCCAACTGCAAAACGGTTTAGTGATTGATTTGCCGATGGAAAATAACGCTGCCTGTTACTACAGACACCGGCAAAAATTTAACGAGTTGATTGCGAACCACCAGGCTAATACTCCCCTGGCAGCCGCCCTTTTTTACTATCTCAACCGGACCGGATACAATGGCCTTTGTCGCTTCAACCGCCAGGGTCAGTTTAATGTGCCGTTTGGTCGTTATCGCGTGATCCATTACCGCAGCAATTTTCTGGAATACCAGCCCTTGCTCCAGCGCTGGGAATTCCGTTGTGGTGATTTTGGTGATTTGGAGTTGGAACCTACCGATTTTATCTACGCTGACCCTCCCTACGATGTGGAGTTCACCAGTTATAGCCAGGAGGACTTTGGTTGGAAGGACCAGGTGCGCCTGGCCCACTGGTTAGCTCAGCATCCGGGTCCAGTTGTAGCCTCGAATCAAGCGACCGATAGAATAATCCGCCTGTACCGTGATTTGGGGTTTTACGTGCAGGTGGTGGAAGCTCCACGCATGATTGCCTGCAATGGCGACCGGTCGCCGGCAAGAGAGATACTGGCAATGAAGTTGGCTCGTGAATAGAGGATGAGAAGCGGTCAAGTGTTTCAATCCCTGATTATCCCTGTCCTGCAACAGAATGGTTATTCATTCACGCCTCAATATGCTCTCAGTCCTGGCCTTGCTGGTATAGCTAAGCACACAATGTTCGGCATGAGCAGCAACTGGAAACCTTGACGCTTTTGCCTTGCCTGCTGCTCAAGTACGCCAACTTAAATGTTGTCTGCTATATACCTGTTTCACTAAAATATAGCTGAGCAGCTTCGGTTTGTCAGGGCGATGGCAGGAAACCCCAAGGTGGAGCTGCGCCCTGCGACCCAAGAGCTGACAACCATAGATGGCCCAGCTATAGCAGCAGATGTCTGGAACAGCCCAAGAAAAGGCACCATTTGAAGTTATATAGCTAAGCACACAATGCTTGACATAGGCGGCAACCGGAACCCTACATGTTTCGCTGTTGGTTGCTTCCCAGGCGCAACAACCTAAATGTTTCCTGCTATAAAGCTTATTCATGCCATTCAAAATTTCGGGTTTCCCTACGCCTATCTCATTCTGGGTGGCCCAGGTTGGAACAGCAATATTCAATCTTTCTACCTGGGGGGAAACCTCAGTACTTACATTCCTCAGGCTCACCGCGTTCGACTAATGGATATAGGAAATTTTATTGCCTTAGCTAACAGTCGGAAACTGTAAATTTACGCGCCAGTAACGTTCTCATTTGGGAAATTTTTGACTCTGCCACGCCGCCCATATAGCCAAGCGACTTTAGTTTGTCAGAGTGAAAACCAGGGTTGGAGCTTCGCCCTGCAACTCGCTATATCCTTCAGCGGCTTTGGACTCCAGCTTCCCACCACCAGGCCACACCTGCTACCAGCACGTTCACAACCGGTAGGAGCGAAGAGTAAAACGCCCACCGTTGCCAGCGCCGCCAAAAACATAGCCAGCTTACGATGACAGCCGACCCTAACGTCCCTGGTAAGGTCCACACGGCCCCTACTAGTAACCGTTGGGCTGCTGTGCGCGCCTCGGTCCATCCTAGCATCCCCCTTGCAAAGGCTGGCAACACAACCGCTATCAACATACTTGCCCAGACCACCGTCATCAGAATCAGGTACAGCCGCAACAACTTCATAAAAAATTCGACATAGCCCACTCCCAAGATTTATCAAACCACACTATCTCAAGCGTCGGGAATCCCTTAGGGTAACCGAAGCTGCAAGATTCAACCTGCGCCGATAGCTAAGCTACCTCAGTTTGTCGAAGAGATCATTGGAAAATCAAGAACGGGCTTGCGTTCCAAAGGACCATGAGCATGAACAACTTAGCGATAAATGACCTTTTCTGCTACCTTCCAATAACGGGAAAATCGTTGCAAATCCATGTCGGGCGTGCATGGTACCAACACCGGCGCCGATAAAACTTCTACTTCTAACATTTGCGCCAATTCTCGGCAGCACTGTTTGAAACGGGGACTAGGGCTGCTCGTCGTCACTACTTTTTGCGCTCCTTTTTCCTGGGCAAAGGCACAAATTTCGGCGACGACATGACCCCGGCGAATTTCCACCGGCAACTCCAGCAGGCATTCGTAAATAAAAACGATGCGCTTGCGGCTAATCCGCCACTCTCGCAGCAATTCGTCATCCCAAACCCACACTGCTGGCGCATTGGGGTAAGCCGCCAGAGCGGGATTGGTAGGACTCAAGCTATCGCCGTGTACCCAGACGATGGGGGTCGGCATGGGGAAACAGGCGCTGGGCGAGTTGTTCATAGCTCCCCCGAAAGGGACAAGTAGTGCGACCATCGTGGGGACAGGCCTCACACCAGCGACGGCGGCTGTAGCGGGCCAAATTCTCCTGATTGAAATAGTAGGGTTTGTGGCTAAACGTGCTGGCCACCCACTGCCACGACAAGTTATTGCTAGCTGGGTCCCCGTCGAGCAGATGCTCTAGAAACCAGCGCGCCCCCGCTTGCCACTTCACTCGCCGCCAATGCACCACGTAAGCCGCTAGCCACAGGCGCACATGATTGTGTAGGTAACCCGTGTCCTGGAGTTCGCGGCTGAAGCTGTCAATACACAGCAACCCCGTGCTGGCGTCAGGAATATCTCCAGGCAAGTCATCGGCGTAGTCCTCCGGCTGCCACCCGGTTTTGTAGGGTTCCCGGTCCTCCCAGATGCCGTCGCCCCATTGGTCGTACAGCGTTTGCCAGTACGCACGCCAGGCCAATTGCCGCACCAATGGTTCCGCCACCTTCCAAGAGTACCCTTGTTGCTGCAACCAGTCCCGCACTTCCACCAGAGTCAACACGCCGTGCCGGAGATAGGGCGACAGGCGGGTGACGGTTCCATCCAGATAATTGCGGGTATCCCCGTAGGTCTCTGGTTGGATGGTCGCCAGTTGGGCCAACGCAGCCTGCCGCCCGCCGCGTATCGGACTCACTGGCCCTGTGGCTTCAGGAAATTCCTGGGCGATGTAAGCCACTAACGCTTCCCGCGTGGCAAAGTCCCGGCGCAGGGTGGTCATAGGGTCGCCACTTCACTCCGGCGCTTGCGGCTCCGGCGTTGGGTGTCCTCAGTTGCTGGCGCAGTCGTAGGCGTGGGCGTTTGCAGCAGGAAGATAAGCAGGGGTTGACTTTTGAACTCCCGCCGGATGAGCCGCTGCAGAGCCGACTCCAGGGCATCCCGCAGTCCTGTCCAGTCAATTTCGGTGCCATTGACGGCGAATTCCGACCAGCGCTCTTGTACCGTTTGGGTGAGCGTGTCGTGAACCAGTTGCCGCAGCGCGTTCGTGGATAGGGTCGTCACTACACCCCGGATATGGACTTCCGGCATAGCCCAGAGTTGTCCCTGGCCGTCAATCGCCGCCGCCACTGTAACCACGCCTTCACCCGCCAACTGTTGCCGGTCCTGGAGCACCTGACCGCTGACAATCCCATCGCCTGACGCATCCACCAGTTCAATGCCCGCCTTCACCCGGTCCACCACCTGTATCCGGTCCGGCGTCAGTTCAATGACATCCCCGTTGTCCACAATCACGATATTTTCCTTGGGGATGCCCAGCGCCTGGGCCGTCTCGCTGTGTTTGACCAGCATCCGGTGCTCGCCGTGAATCGGGATAAAGAACTTGGGCTTGGTCAGGGCCAGCATAAGTTTTTGGTCCTCCTGGCATCCGTGGCCCGACACGTGAATCCCCCGCTCCTTGCCGTAAATCACCTTGGCCCCCTGGGCCATGAGCTTGTCAATTGTATTGACCACCGCAATCGTGTTGCCCGGGATGGGGTTGGCCGAAAACACCACCGTATCCGTTGGGCGAATCTGGATGTCCTTGTGCTCGCGGTTGGCGATGCGCGTTAGGGCTGACAACGGCTCCCCTTGCGAC
>JANXAM010000016.1:0-39345 GCA_025062155.1 Gloeomargarita sp. SKYB120
TTGACGGCGACCAGATGGCGGTGCATGTGCCCTTGTCCCTAGAGGCCCAGGCGGAAGCGCGGATTCTCATGCTGGCATCGGGGAATTTGCTCTCGCCTGCCACCGGTCAACCCATCGTGGCCCCCAGCCAGGACATGGTGTTAGGGGCGTATTACCTGACGGCGGAAAACCCACAGCCCCAGAAAGGTGCCGGTCGCTACTTCGCCAACATGAACGATGTGATCCTGGCCTACGAGCAAAAGCAGGTGGGATTGCATGCCTGGATTTGGTTGCGCTACGACGGGGAGGTGGAAGTGGAACCGCCTGATAAGAAAAAGGGCATCAGCGAAGAGATGCTCCTGCGCACCGAAACCATCACCCGCAGCGATGGGGTCGTCGAAACCTGGGAAATCTACGGCCAGAAGCGCCGGGGCGACCGGATTCACGAGACGCGCAAAATTCGCCGCACCAGCACTGGGTACGCGGTGCAGTACATACACACCACGCCAGGGCGCGTCATTTTCAACAAAACCATTCACGATGCCTTAGCTGTTCACAACTAGCCCACCCATTTGCGGAGGTTTGACCATGAACCAACCTGCACCCCGTCCCCTTTTCCGAAACAAGGTTATCGGCAAGAACCAGTTGAAGGAACTCATCGGCTGGGCCTACAGTCGCTACGGCACCGCTCGCACAGCCATTATGGCCGACGCCATCAAAGAGATGGGGTTCCGCTACGCCACCCAAGCAGGCGTGTCCATCAGCATTGACGACCTGCGGGTGCCCCCGACCAAACAGGCGCTCCTGCAACAGGCGGAAGAAACCATCCAACAGACCAAGGAACGCTACGACCGGGGTGAAATTACCAAGGTGGAGCAATTCCAAAAGGTGATTGACACCTGGAACGCCACCACCGAGACCCTGAAAGACGACATGATGCGCCATTTTGAGGAAACCGACCCCCTGAACTCCGTGTATATGATGGCGACGTCGGGGGCGCGGGGGAACGTCTCACAGGTCCGCCAGTTGGTGGGGATGCGCGGGCTAATGGCCGACCCCAACGGGGAAATCATCGAGCAGCCCATCAAGGCTAATTTCCGCGAGGGGCTGACCGTCACGGACTACATCATCTCGTCCTACGGCGCCCGCAAGGGGTTGGTGGATACAGCCCTGCGCACAGCCGACTCCGGTTACCTGACGCGGCGCTTGGTGGATGTGGCCCAGGACTTGATCATTCGAGAAGTGGACTGCGGCACAGAGCGGGGCATCTGGCTGCGGACGCTCGAAGCGGGCGAAAAGCAAATCCCCCTGCAAGAACGGTTGCTAGGACGGGTGGCGGCGCGGGATGTTGTCCATCCCCAAACCGGGGAAGTGCTGGTGGCCCGCAACCAGGACATCAATGCGGAACTGGCGGAAACAATTGTCAAGGCGGGGATTACCGAAGTGATGGTGCGCTCTCCCTTGACCTGCGAGGCCAGCCATTCCATCTGCCAGAAATGCTACGGTTGGAGCCTGGCCCACGGGCGCATGGTGGACCTCGGGGAAGCCATCGGCATTATTGCTGCCCAATCCATCGGCGAGCCGGGGACGCAATTGACCATGCGCACCTTCCACACCGGTGGGGTGTTTACGGGGGATGTGGCCGAAGTGGTGAAAGCGCCGGTGGCTGGGCGAGTGGAGTTGCCCCCGGATATCCCTGCGCGTCCCTACCGCACCCGCCACGGGGATGACGCCCTGCTACTAGAAGGGGATGTGACGGTGAAGGTGGTGGGCGACACCGAAACCCGCGAAATGTCCCTAGCCAAGGGCACCATTTTGCTGGCGTCGCCGGGAACCACAGTAAAAGCGGGGCAAGCCCTAGCGGAAAAACCCACCACCAGCCGGACGCGCCGCACCACGGAAAAGGCAACCAAGGACGTGTCCGCCGACATTCCCGGCGAAATCTACTGCGCAGACCTGCAAACGGAAGACAAGCAGGACCGGCAAGGCGGTGACGGGGCCACCATCCGCATGGTGCAACGCTCGGGTTTGATCTGGGTATTGGCGGGAGAGGTCTATAACTTGCCGCCCGGCGCGCAACCGGCAGTCCAATCGGGCCAAGCCGTCGAGGCCGAAACCGTGTTGTCCCAGATGGACCTCGTGAGTGAGCACGGCGGGCTGGTGCGATTGAATCCAGGGGAAAACCACCGGGGCAGTCGCGAAATCAAAATTATTACGGCATCAGTGTTGCTCGACCAGGCCAAGGTGGTCAAGGAGACCAAGCAGGGCAGTGAACACTATGTCTTGGAAACCCGCACCGGTCAGCGGTTTGCCTTGAAGGTCAGCCCAGGGAGCAAGGTGGCCAATGCGGCGGTGGTGGCGGAGCTAGAGGACAACCGCTATCGCACCCAGACTGGCGGGTTGGTCCGTTACAGCGCGGGTCTGGAAACCGTGCGGCGTGGGCGGGCCAAGCAGGGCTATGAAGTCGTCCGCGGCGGCACGCTCCTGTGGATTCCTGAGGAGACCCACGAGGTCAACAAAGATAGTTCCCTATTGATGGTGCAGCCTGGCGAGTATGTGGAAGGGGGCACCGAAGTAGTCAAGGACATTTTCTGCCACAACGCCGGTGTGGTGGAAGTCGTGGAGAAAAACGACATCCTGCGGGAAGTGATCATCAAACCAGGGCAAGTGTTTTTGGTGGACGACCCCAACCTAGCGGTCCAGCGGGACAAGACCTTTGCCTATCCCGGCGAAACCGTGCTGCCCGGCTTGACGGTCAACGAGCTGACTTATCTGGAGTACGTAGAAAATACGCCGCAAGGACCGGTATTGCTGTTGCGCCCGGTGATCGAGTACACCATTCCTGACAAGCCGCCGGTGCCGAGTCAAGAGGCCACCCACGACGCTGGTACGGGGATTCGGCTGCGGGCGGTGCAACGGCTGAGTTACAAAGACGGGGAGCGGGTCAAGTCCAAAGACGGGGTGGAGCTGTTACGCACCCAGTTGGTGTTGGAAATTGGGGAAAATGCGCCCCAATTAGCCGCGGATATTGAATTTGTGCCCGACAGCCAGGACCCCTCCATCAACCGGTTGCAGTTGGTCATTTTGGAAACGTTGGTGGTGCGCGCCGATGAGGAGGCCGACCAATTGCAAGGCCGCATGTACACCCAAATCCTGGTGCAGGATGGGCAAATGATCCAGCCAGGGACAGCGGTGGCCCGGACCGTCATGCTGAGCCGCACCGCCGGGTATGTGGGACGCATCGTTCAGGAAAGCGGTTCCACCCGCAAGCTGGTGGTGGTGACGGCGGACGATCAGTTCCACGTGCCCCTGAACGGTCAGGCACCGACGGTGCAGGTTGGTCAGATGGTGCGAGCGGGCGATGAGCTAGCGCCGGGGGTAACCACGCCGGAATCGGGGCAGGTGTTGAGTATCGAAAAAGACCAGGTGAAGTTGCGGTTGGCGCGGCCCTATCTGGTGTCGGCAGGGGCAACCATGCACGTGGGGCATGGCGATTTGGTGCAGCGTAACGAACGCTTGTTCACACTGGTGTTTGAGCGGGTCAAAAGCAGCGATATCATCCAGGGGCTGCCGCGGATTGAGGAGTTGCTGGAGGCCCGCAAACCGAAGGACGCCTGTCACTTGGCGCGGCGTCCAGGGGTGGTGTCCGTCACCCGCAACGAGGACGAAACCTTCACCTTGAAGTTAACGGCCCAGGACGGCGGCATCACGGAAATTCGCACAGAGCCTGGGCAAAACCTGCTGGTCAGCGACGGGGAAGCAGTCGAAGCTGGACAGCCCTTGACCGATGGGCCAGTGGACCCCCACGACCTGCTGGAGTTGTTCTACGAACTTTATCGGGAGACGGAATCCCCCTACGAAGCCTGTCGCCGCAGCTTGGAAAAGGTGCAAACCTACCTGGTCAACGAAGTCCAGGGGGTGTACCGCAACCAGGGGATTGAGATTGCCGACAAGCACATTGAGATCATCGTACGCCAGATGACCTCCAAGGTGGTCATCGAAGATGGCGGCGATACCATGCGCTTGCCCGGCGAGATGATGACCCTGCGCGAGATCGAAAGCCTGAACAACACTGTTCCTGGCGCGCCGGCCCAATACCGTCCCAAGCTCATGGGCATCACCAAGGCGGCCCTGAACACCGACAGCTTCATCTCGGCGGCCAGCTTCCAAGAGACCACCAAAGTCTTGACGGAGGCGGCCATTGAGGGGCGGGTGGACTACCTGCGGGGCCTAAAGGAAAACGTGATCATCGGGCGGTTGATCCCTGCTGGGACTGGCTTTTTTGCCGAGACCGCTAGCGCTTACCGTCCCCGTTCCGTGGAGTTGCCCGATACGGAAGACGAGGCGCGAGTACTCAAGGAGGACATGGTGGACGATTTCACGGACCCCCGCCAGGTGCTGATCGAGGACGACGAGTAGCTTGGCGCAGGTCTTTGTCACCGGAGCGACGGGGTTTATCGGGGCCAATCTGGTACGCCTGCTGCTGGCGCAGGGGCATCGGGTACGGGCGCTGGTGCGGCCCCAGAGTGCTTTGACCAACCTGGAGGGCTTGCCGGTGGAACTGGTCACTGGGGACTTGTTCAGCCCGGCCTTGCCCGATTATCTCCGGGGGTGTGATGGGGTATTCCACGTAGCGGCTCACTACTCCCTGTGGCGACGGGATAAAGACCTGCTCTATCGGGTGAATGTGCTGGGCACCCGGAATGTGCTAGCGGCGGCTCGCCAAGCTCAGGTGCCCCGCGTGGTCTATACCAGTTCGGTGGCGGCCATTGGCGTGGGGAAGCGGGGCCAAGTCGTGGACGAAACGCACCAGAGTCCGGTCGAACAGTTGGTTGGTCACTACAAAAAGTCCAAGTACTGGGCGGAGCAGGAAGCCAGGCAAGCGGCGGCGCAGGGGCAAGACGTGGTGATTGTGAATCCCACGACCCCCATCGGCCCCTGGGACTGCAAACCGACCCCTACGGGCGAGATCATCCTGCGGTTTTTGCGTCGCCAAATGCCTGTTTATGTCAATACCGGCTTGAACTTTATTCCAGTGCAGGACGTCGCCTGGGGGCATGTGTTGGCCTGGCAAAAAGGGCAAACCGGTCGTCGCTACATCCTAGGGCACACGAATCTTTCGCTGCGGGCATTTCTCGAGCGACTGGCTCACATAACCGGCCTACCTGCTCCCCGGTGGGCGATCCCAGTGGCCATTCCCCTGGCGGCGGCTTGGGTGGATGAAATGGCGCTCAGTCGTTTGGGGAAAACGCCCAGCTTGGCGTTCGATAGCGTGCGCATGGCCCAGCAGACCATGTATTACAACTCGCAGCGAGCGATTCAGGAATTGGGTTTACCCCAGACGGACTTGGATCAGGCCATCCGGGACGCGGTAGAGTGGTTTCGGCAACACGGAATGGTTTGACATGCCCAAGTTGCTGATTGCCGCCAGCGGTACTGGGGGGCATATTTTTCCCGCCATGGCTGTCGCTCAAGCGCTCCCTAGCGATTGGCGCGTGGAATGGTTGGGAGTGCCGAACCGCCTGGAAAACGAGCTAGTGCCGGGTCGCTATCCCCTGCATCGCGTGCGGTTGTCGGGTTGGCCCCGTGGGTTCCAGTGGCGCACGGTGCGGGTGCTTGGGGAGTTGCTCTGGGCTACGTGGCACGTCCGGCGGTTGTTGCAAAGTGGCGGCTTCGACCAGGTGTTTACCACGGGGGGATACATCGCTGCTCCAGCCATTGTGGCGGCCCGCTCCCTGGGAATTCCGGTGGTGTTGCACGAGTCGAACGCACTGCCGGGCAAAGTCACTCGCTGGCTGGGGCGCTGGTGTGCAGTCGTCGCTCTAGGGTTTGCGCCGGCGCAAGCCTATCTTCCCCATTGCCGCACGGTAGTGGTGGGCACACCGGCTAGACCGGATTTTGTCACCGCATCGCCTGCTGGAGTCGCTCCTGTCCCCCCTGATGCGTTGGTGTTGCTAATTACCGGTGGGAGCCAGGGCGCTGTGAGTCTGAACCAGGTGGTGCGGGCCTGTGTACCGGCGTGGCTGGAACAGGGCTGGTGGGTGGTGCATCAAACCGGTGACCAGGACTCTGACCAGGGCCAGATTCAGCATCCCCACTACATCGAACGGGCGTTTTTCCCCGATATGGCGGCTTGGATGACGCGTGCGCAGTTGGTTATTGCACGGGCTGGCGCGGGGACGCTCACAGAATTGGCGCTCCTGGGCAAACCGGCGATTTTGGTTCCTTACCCTTGGGCTGCCGATGACCACCAGCGCCACAACGCCGAGATTTTTGCCCAGCAGGGAGCGGCCATCGTCATCCCACAAGCCAAACTCACGCCGGCGGTTTTGATGGACACGGTGGCGCAATTGACATCGCAACCGGAGCGCTTGGCGTACATGGCGGCCCAAATGCGGTGTTTAGCTGTGCCGGATAGCGCCCAGCGCGTGGTGCAAGTACTCCAAGCGTTGCTAGCTTAGAAATCGTCGTCGGTTTCCGAAGGGGTGGGGTCTATGACTTCCCCGTTGAAAAAGTCCGCTAACCGCTGGGCGGCCACCCGTACTTGGTCGGTGGGGATGGCCATCGGCGGGCTGGGCTGTGGTGGAGATGCAGGCTCAGCCGCTGGCGGGGGTTGGGATTCCTTCGCAGGGGTCACGGCTATGGCGGGCGGTTTCGGGGGGGGAGTCACCAATTTCACCGCAACCGGTTTGTGTAACACCCGTTTGAAGGCTGCCTGCAAGTCCTTGACTTTCCCTTCGGCGATTTTGAGCAAGGGTTCGGGATGAACGGCCACTTGCGCCTGGGTGTCGTTGAGTGCCACTAGCTGCCCGTTTTGTTCAAACAAGGCCCGCGTTGCTTTGAGACGAATTTCGGCCACCACCTGCGACCACAGGGCGGCGAGATCAACTGTCTCTCCAGAAGCAGGTGGCACTTGCGTCGGGGGGGGAGTCTCTCTCTCCCTGGCAATGACTGGTTCGGAAGGCGGTTCTTGGGGGGCAGGGGCAACTGGTTCCGGCGCAGAACTCGGTGTCCTATCACCAGGAGAGGTCGGTCGTGCGACGCGTGGATGCAAGGGAACGACTTTGGGAGACTCTGCCTGGCCTTGAGCTTGCTGCCACCACCCTAGCAGAATGACTTCCAGCCAGAGATGGGGTTGCGTCGTTTGCCGGAGTTGGGGTTCGCTTTGCCGGAGATACTCTTGCGCCTGTAGGAGTGCGTTCACTCCCACCCGTTGTCCCCAGTCGCGCAGTGCTTGCCAGGTGTCGGTCATCAGGTTGGTCAACTGGGGTTGCTCCGGTGCGGCGCAGGCAATTAACGCATCCCGCACAAATCCCACTAACTGCTGGTACAGGGGCAACGGTTCCCACCCCCTTTCAATCAAGGCCCGTCCCCGTTCCAGCACGGTTACCAGTGATTCCTGATAGACGGCCTGCACCAGGTCGAACAACTCCCGCTCCGGCACCCGTCCGGCCAACTGCCACACCTGTTCAGGGTGAATTGGCTGCGGCAACAAGCTCAACTGATCCAACAGGCTTTCGGCGTCCCGCATCCCCCCTTGGGCCAGTTGCGTCACCACCAGCAGCGCTTCAGGCGTAATGTCAATTCCTTCCAGGTGGGCAATCTGCTGCAAATGGGCTTGCATCACTGCGGGGGGAATCCGCCGGAAATCGAACCGTTGACAGCGGGAAATAATGGTGGCCGGTACGCGCTGAGGGTCGGTTGTGGCCAGGACAAACACCACCCGTTCCGGGGGTTCTTCCAGCGTTTTCAACAGGGCATTGAACGCCGCCCCCGACAGCATGTGGCACTCGTCAATGATGAACACCTTGTACCGCGCCTGAACAGGAGCCAATTGCGCCCGTTCAATCATCTCCCGCACATTGTCCACGCCGGTGTGGCTAGCGGCGTCAATCTCGATGATGTCCAGCGCATTCCCCTGGCTAATGGCTTGGCACAGGACGCACACGCCACAGGGTTCCGGCGTCGGGACCTCACTGCTGAGGCAATTGAGGGCCTTGGCAAGAATGCGAGCCGATGACGTTTTCCCCGTCCCCCGCGGCCCCGTAAACAAATAGGCCGGCGCAATCCGACCCGTGCGAATCGCGTTCGTCAGCGTGGTGCGAATCACATCCTGGCCCACCAGTTGCCCAAAGGTCTGGGGGCGATATTTGTGGTGCAGGGGAATATACACAGCCAGTTAGGAGCCGACCCGTCTTTACTCCAGTATCTCAAGGCCGGGATTCTACTGACACTGGCACAGGTACCGGTGCAGGTTCCGCTACAGGCGCTGGCTGTGCAGGTTGCAAACGATGCCGCTGGTTAATCACCGTGATACTCACCAGGGTCAGCAGCACCCCCGCCCACTGCCAGGCCGTCAGGCTCTCTCCTAGGAACCAGGCGCCAAAGGTCAAGGCAAACACCGGCGTCAAAAACGTCAGCGCACTCAGGCTCGTGAGGTTTCCTTTGGCCGCCAGATAGAAAAACAACCCATAGGATGCCGCACTGCCCAATACTGTTGTATATGCCAGTCCCAACCAATCCCACTGGCTCAAATGCTGCCACACTGGCCCTTCCTGCACCACCGACAGCGCCAGCAGCGGTACGCCCCCTAGCACCATATGCCAACCCGTCGCCACCAAGGGGTCAGCCCAGCGGCTCAACCAGCGCATCATCACCGTGCCCACCGCCATCGCCAGCGCCGCCAGCAGCATCCACCACTCCCCGTGTCCCCACAGGTTAAACCCATGCAGCCATTCTTCCGGCGATAGGGCAATCATGCCAATCCCGGTGATCCCCAGCGCCAAGCCGAGCCAGCCCCACAGCCCAATCACTTCCCCATACAACCACCAGGCCAGCAATGCTACCGCCAACGGCTGGGAGTCAATCATCACAGAGCCAAGGCCCGCTTGGGTGCGCGTCAGACCCGTCACCAAAAACCCTTGAAACAACGTGCCATCCACCAGGGCAAACAGTAAGATGCCCAGCCACGCCCGCCAGGTACGGGGTTGTGGCCGACCCAATGCCAGCGCTGCCGCCAACACCAACAAACCTGCCGGAATCAGCCGAAATGCTCCGACAAACCAGGGTCCCGTCGCCGGCAAGACCGCCTTCATCACGATCATTGCCGTGCCCCAGAAGAAAAATGGACTAATTAGCCCTAAGAAACGCAGCATGGCTTTAAGTCTTTTTTCCTATGGTAACGCAATGTGAATTTTTGCAAATAGGTTGGGGAGATGCTTTATAGGGGGAATGGCGGTGGTATGGTAGGGGATACGTCGGTTCTGGTGGGGGCCAGCCATCAGACGCAAGGGGGAAAGTGCAGTGTGAATCTGCCGCTGTCCCGCAACTGTGATGAAGGCGCTACCGCTTTCTCAGTCAGGATGCCCGCCGACGGGATGTCACCAACAAGTCTGCGAGGTACGGACGATGTTGCGCCAATCAACAGGTTTTCGCTTAGCGCTAGGCGCTGGCCTAGGTTTGAGTCTTGCGCTCACCCACGCGCTACCAGCCCAGGCGATGCACATTGCCGAAGGATTTTTGCCGCCGGGGTGGGTGGTGTTTTGGTGGGTGGTGTTTTTGCCGTTTTTCCTGTGGGGGTTGCGTTCCTTAGGCCAAGTGACCCAACGCGCGCCCGAGACAAAATTGCTGCTGGCGTTGGCGGGGGCTTTTACGTTTGTCCTATCGGCCTTGAAAATTCCATCCGTGACCGGGAGCTGCTCGCATCCGACGGGTACGGGGTTAGGGGCGATGCTGTTTGGCCCTAGCGTCATGACGGTGTTGGGCGGGCTAGTGCTTTTGTTTCAGGCGTTACTCCTAGCGCATGGAGGACTCACCACCTTGGGCGCTAACGGATTTTCCATGGCGGTTGTAGGGCCGTGGGTGGCCTATGCCGTTTTTCATCTCCTGTGGCGAGTAACCCGACGCCAGGGAATCGCCGTATTTGCAGCAGCAGCCTTGGCGGATTTGACGACCTATGTGGTGACGTCGGTGCAGTTGGCTTTGGCCTTCCCAGCGCCGGTGGGGGGATTCGGGGCGGCCTTTGCCAAATTCGCCACGCTGTTTGCTGTCACCCAAATTCCCCTGGCAATTAGCGAAGGACTCTTGACGGTGCTGGTGTGGAACTGGCTACAAACCTACAGTCGTACGGAGTTAACGGCATTGAACCTGGTGCGGGAAGGAGCGTCGTCGTGATGGCGAATACACCGAAAAGCGCACCCTGGTGGGGAAATGTGCTGTTGCTTGGCGGCGTGATTCTGCTGGCGCTGCTCCCGCTGCTAGTTGTCCGCGACGCCGAGTTTGAGGGGGTGGATGCCCAGGCGCCAGAAGTGGTTAAAGAACTCCAGCCGAATTACGAACCCTGGGTGCAACCGCTATTTGAACCGGCCAGCGGGGAAATCGAATCGCTGTTATTTGCGGTGCAGGCGGGGTTAGGTGCTGGGGTGATGGGCTACGTGTTGGGGCGCTACCACGGTCGAACCGACCAACGGCGTGAATAGACCGTGCATCACCACCTGGATAGCTATGCCTATCGCAACGGCCTGCGGTATCTGCCCCCGTCCTACAAGTTAGGGTTTGCCCTGGGGTTGCTGATTCTGGCGCTCATGGCTCAACCGCTGACACAGGCGCTGCTGGCGCTCTGGCTCAGTCTCTGGACAGTAGGATATGCCCGGATTCCGGCGCGGGTTTATGCAGCTTGGTTAGGGATAATGCTGCTGTTCTGGGCGTTGAGCCTGCCAGCGCTGGTGATCCAGGTCGTTCCCACGCCGCCCTTGCGACCTGATGTCCTGTGGGGAACGGACGTGTTCGGTAGCTGGCATGTATTCCTAAGCCGCAGGGGGTTGCACCTGGGATGGACGACGGGGTTACGTTCTCTCGCTTGCAGCAGTTGTCTATTGTTTGTCCTGCTGACAACTCCCTTTGCCGACCTGTTGCGGGTGTTTCGCCGCTGGCACGTTTCCCCTTTGTTGCTGGACTTGCTACTGCTGATGTACCGCTTGATTTTTCTGCTGCTGGATGAAGCGCTCACCATGCATGTGGCGCAACGGGCGCGGGGCGGTTATCGCAACTGGCGACGGGGATTGCAGAGTTTGGCGTTACTCACGGGACAACTCTGGCTGCGGACATTGCACCGTTATGAGCAATTGACGCTGGGGTTAGCTGCGCGGGGCTGGCAAGGCCAATGGCGGGTGGAGCTACCAGCAACCTATCATCTGCCCCGGCGTTACGCCATCGAAGCAGTAGGGGGCGGGCTAGGGTTACTGGTGCTGGAATGGAGTGTACGGTCATCTTAGACTGGAACTGAGTGACCTACTAAAGACGATGAAAGTTTAGACGTGCAGTGCCCCCTAGCGTTGCTCTATGAAAATGTGGAACTTCCCCCTGAACCAATGCCCTGACCCAGTTCCCTGTTTTGCATGTGAGTTCAACCTGTGGGTCTAGCGTTTCACCGAGTCAGTTACACCTATCCCAGCGCCACCCAACCAGCAGTGGTGGAATTAGACTTGACCATGCCAGCGGGTTACAAAACGGTGATTTTGGGGCGCAATGGGTGTGGTAAATCGACGGCGTTACTCCTAGCAGCGGGGCTGTATCGGGGGTATCGCGGCGTGATTACCTGGCGCGGGGAACGGTTGCAGCATCACTGGCCTTGGCGCCAACGCATCGGGCTTACCTTCCAAGACCCGGAACACCAGTTGGTCGGCGCAACGGTTGCCGAAGATATTGCCTACGGGTTGAGCAATCTGTCCCTATCCCGCTCTGAAATTGCCAAACGCTTGTCTCAAATTTTGGCGGATTTTGATTTAGAGGCGCTGGCTGATGTCCCTTTGCATCACCTGAGCTTGGGGCAAAAACGGCGAGTGGCGCTGGCGGGAGTCATGGCGTTACAGCCGGAGTTGTTGCTGCTGGATGAACCGACGACTTACCTAGACCACGAGCAAACTCAAACTCTCCTGCATCTGCTGCACCGGATTCACAGCCAAGGGACAACGGTGGTGATGGCGACCCACGACCTGGATTTGGCCTACGCCTGGGCCGATTGGGTGGTGTGGCTCGACCAGGGGCGGGTGATAGTTGCTGACTGGGCTGAGCGGGTTTGGATGAATAGCGAATTGCTCGCGCAACTGGGGACACCGACATTGTGGGCCGCCTGGCACGCGCTACCAACCGCCTGGCGAGATGGGAAGGCAGCACCTAAAACGCTCAGTGCATGGCAGCATTACTGGCAAGAACGGAGCCAGCAGTTCGGGTAACTCCTGAAATCACTCTGTATCCTGCCGGCCATTGGGGTAGTTCCGAGTGAGAATAGCCAGCAATTGACGAATATCGGCGTGGATATTGCGAGTATCCTGGCGTAGCTCTTCAATGCGGTTCTCCTGGCGCTGGATTACCTGCATCATCAATGCTTGACCTTCCCGTAGCTCCCGAATGGCAGCGGCATTTGCTTGTACTTGTTCAGCCAAGCGGTCCAGCATTTCATCCGTCCAACGAGCCATAGCTTGTACTCCAAAGGGGGACTTTATTTACTCTACATCCTGCCGGCCATTGGGGTAGTTTCGAGTGAGAATAGCCAGCAATTGACGAATATCGGCGTGGATATTGCGAGTGTCTTGACGTAACTCTTCAATGCGGTTTTCCTGGCGCTGGATTACTTGCATCATGAGTGCTTGCGCTTCTCGTAGCTCTTGAACAGATACACGCAACTCTCGAATCGCTTCCGCATTGGCGGCGACTTGGACTTCCAAACGATGGATGGCTTCCGCGTTCGCTTCGACTTTGGCTTCCAAGCGGTTAATCGCTTCAGTATTCGCTTGCACCTGGTCAGCGAGACGGTCCAACATCTCATCAGTCCAACGCGCCATCGCCTGCACTCCAAAAGGGAACTTTATTTACTCTACATCCTGCCGGCCATTGGGGTAGTTCCGAGTGAGAATAGCCAGCAATTGACGAATATCGGCGTGGATATTACGGGTGTCTTGACGTAATTCTTCAATGCGATTTTCCTGGCGCTGGATTACCTGCATCATCAATGCTTGAGCTTCCCGCAGCTCGCGAATGGCTTCCGCATTGGCGGCGACCTGGGCTTCCAAGCGATGGATGGCTTCCGCATTCGCTTCGACTTTAGCTTCCAAGCGGTTGATAGCTTCGATATTCGCTTGCACTTGGTCAGCGAGACGGCCTAGCGTTGCATCAGTCCAACGCGCCATCGCCTGCTCCTAATGAGGGACTAGTCTCAGTTTAACTGGCGGCCTTGACCTAATTTGCACCCATCTCGATTTCACGATTAGGATAACCAACAGTGTTGCTGATAGAATCGAGAGTTGTTTCGCCCAGGATGAACAGCAATGGGGCATCGGCGGGGGTGGATATGGTTCGGGCTGGGTTTTCTAGTATCAATAGTTATTGTCATTTCGACTGCCTACGCTTGGAACCAGTGGGGCTTACCAAAACCATCTACGCAACCGTCTGTTATCACCCCTGCGACACCCACACCCATGCCGACACCCGCCAACTCGACAGTCGTGACTAAATACGGTCATTTCCCCTATGCAGAAATTAGCCGGGACCGCTTGATTGTCGTGGCTAGTTATGGTCGCAAAGAATATCAACGTTACGTCGAAATGGAGCGGGAAGCCGGTCTAGCGCTCTTTCGGCTGATCAATGCAGCGCGGGATGAAGGTCTGTGGATTATTCCCATCTCCGGGTTTCGTACCGTGGACTACCAAGCGCAACTATTCAACCGGCAAGTCCAGAAGCAAGGCTCAGAAGCAGCCGCTGCCCGGATCAGTGCGCCCCCTGGCTATAGCGAACACCACACGGGGTTAGCGATTGACTTGGGCGATGGGTTCGCAGCTGGCGAGGGCATACCGGATATTACGGAACGTTTTGGGCAAACCCGCGCCTACCAATGGCTGCAAAAAAACGCGAAAGATTACGGCTTTGAACTGTCGTTTCCCCCGAATAATCCCCAAGGCGTGATGTACGAACCCTGGCACTGGCGCTACGTGGGTTCAGAATACGCCCGCCAAGTGTTCGCCGCCGCCCGCCGTGGCCCGGTTGGTTAGGTCAAGGGCGTGACGGAGGGAGTCGCCAAAAGCTCCTGGACAGCCAGTTGGAGTTGCTGGTACAGTTGATCCCGGCTCTGAAAGGTCTCCCAGCGCCGCCAGACTTGGCCGTTTTGGACTAACAGAAGCGTTGGGAGCATCCGCAGCCGGTAGCGGCTGGCCAGTTGCAAACTACTGTCGGCGTTGATGGCCACGACTCGGAGATGGTCACTATACTGCTTTTGTAGTTGTAGTAGCAGGGGCTCAACCAGGCGACACAACCCGCACCAGGGAGCGAAAAAGTGCACAATTGTGGGTACGGGCGAGCACAAAACTTCCTGGTCAAAATGCGTTTCTGAAATCCGTTTCACAGGCGTAATTCCTAAGGGACGTTTATTAAACTGCTTTCATCATAACAGGTTGGGGATCACCGTGGTAGGGTCTGGGATCAGCAAAAATGCAAAAATTTCTCAAACTGATTTGGTCAGGCCAAGGACGGTAACCACTTGCCCAGTGCGATACCATAATCTCCAGGCGCATTGGGGACAAGGGCAATGACGGAAGCCTTGATTGAATCTGTACTGCATGAACAACGGCGATTTTTTCCCCCAGAGCCGTTTCGCGCCCGCGCCCGCATCGCGTCGTTGGAACAGTACCAGCAGTTGTGCGACCAGTTTGCCCAAGACCCCCAAGGCTTTTGGGCTGGCCTGGCGGAGCGGGAATTGCACTGGTTTCGGCGCTGGGAACAGGTTTTGGATTGGCAACCCCCCAAAGCGCGCTGGTTTGTCGGTGGTCAAATTAACCTGTCCTACAACTGCCTAGACCGGCACCTGACAACCCCCCGGCGCACCAAACCGGCGATTGTCTGGCAAGGCGAACCCGGAGAGGTGCGGGTCATTACGTATGAACAACTGCATCAAGCGGTGTGCCGCTGGGCAAACGCGCTCAAACAGTTGGGCGTGCAACCCGGCGACCGAGTAGGGATTTATATGCCCATGATTCCCGAGGCGGCTATGGCGATGCTGGCTTGCACCCGGATTGGGGCGGCCCATACGGTGGTGTTTGGGGGATTTAGCGCCGAAGCGCTCAAGGAACGGCTGCGGGCGGCCCAGGCGAAGGTGGTGGTTACCGCGGATGGGGGCTGGCGCAAAGGACAAGTCGTGCCGTTGAAACCCCAGGTGGATGCAGCGCTGGCTGATGGTCAGGTGCCGTCGGTCGAACGGGTGGTCGTGGTGCGGCGAGCGGGAGATTGCGCCATGGACGCCCAGCGGGATGTGTGGTGGCACGAACTGGAGACGCACCTGTCACCGGATTGCCCGGCAGAACCCCAAGACAGTGAGCAGATGCTCTTTATTCTCTACACGTCCGGCACGACGGGCAAACCCAAGGGCATTGTCCATACCACGGCGGGCTATAACCTGTACACGCACATGACGGCCCAGTGGGTGTTTGACCTGCAAGAGGACGATGTCTATTGGTGCACCGCGGATGTGGGGTGGATCACAGGACACAGCTATGTGGTCTATGGGCCGCTGTCGAACGGGGCGACGACGGTCATGTACGAGGGCGCTCCCCATGCGGGTAATCCGGGCTGTTTTTGGGATGTGATCCAGCAGCACCGGGTGACCATTTTTTACACGGCACCCACGGCAATCCGGGCCTTTATCAAGATGGGAGAGGAGCACCCCCGGGCGCGGGATTTGTCGTCGTTGCGGCTGCTGGGCACGGTGGGAGAACCGATTAACCCGGAAGCCTGGATGTGGTACTACCGGGTGATTGGGGGCGAACGTTGCCCGATTGTGGATACCTGGTGGCAAACGGAAACGGGGGGCATTATGATTGCGCCATTGCCAGGAGCGACCCCTACCAAACCGGGTTCTGCAACGCTGCCGTTACCGGGCGTGCAGGCCCAAGTGGTGGACCGCCAAGGAAATCCAGTGGCCGTGAATCAAGGGGGGTACCTGGTGATTACCCATCCGTGGCCGGGGATGATGCGCACGGTCTATCAGGATGAGGAGCGGTTCCGGCGCACGTACTGGGAGCAAATTCCCCCGCGCGATGGCCAGTATTTCTACTTCGCTGGGGATGGAGCGCGCCGCGATGAGGACGGCTATTTCTGGATCATGGGCCGGGTGGATGATGTGATTAACGTGGCGGGGCATCGCCTGGGGACGATGGAAATCGAATCGGCGCTGGTTTCCCATCCAGCAGTGGCGGAAGCAGCAGTGGTGGGCCGTCCCGACGAACTCAAGGGGGAAGCGGTGGTGGCGTTTGTAATTCTAGAGAGTCACTACCAGCCCAGTGATGCGCTGAAACAGGAGTTGCTCGACCACGTGGTGCAGCAAATCGGCGCGATTGCCCGGCCTAGCGACCTGAAATTTACCGACGCCCTGCCCAAAACCCGCTCCGGGAAGATCATGCGGCGATTGTTGCGGGCCATTGCAGCGGGTCAAGCACCCACGGGCGATATGTCCACCCTGGACGACCGGAACGTGCTAGAAGCCCTACGCGAGACGTGAACCGAGCAACCAGCCGCCCCACAGCAGCGCTTCAATCCCCCAAAACAGGGCCACAATCTGCGTTTCCGTCCAGCCGCTCAGTTCCAGGTGGTGATGATAAGGGGTCATCTTGAACAACCGTTTACCCACCCCATCCGGCCCCTTGGTCGCCTTGAAATACCACACCTGGGCCATCACCGTCACGGTTTCCCAGACAAATAACAGGCTGAGGACGAGCAATAACCATAGATGCTGGGTCACGATTCCAATGCCGGCCAAGGCGCCCCCCAGCGCTAAAGAACCCGTATCCCCCATAAACACCCGCGCTGGATGGTGGTTATGCACCAAAAAACCCAAACAAGCCCCTGCTAAAGCGATGGCGAACACACTCACATCGGGATGGGTTGTCGCACAGGCCACGCCCAAACCCGTCAAGGCCACGGCACAGGTGCCCGCCGCTAAACCGTCTAAGCCATCGGTTAAATTCACGGCATTGCTCTGGGCCACTGGCACAAACCCCACCAGTACCCAAAACAACAGCCCTAGGTTTAATGTGAGGTTCCAAGGCAGCGCAATGGTCGTCGGGAGGTTGCCTTGCTGCCAAAGCCATACCGTAAACCCCACCGCCGCCAGGATTTGGAGCGTTAATTTCAGGCGAGGCGCCAGACCTTGATTGGATTGGGTCAGCAGGATCAAAGCATCATCAACCGCGCCAATGCCCCCACAGGCCAACGTCAACAAGAGCACCGCCCAGCCATGCGCCGATAGCGTTTGTCCCTGCCAGGCCAGCATCAGCAGCGTTACCGCCAGGGCGACCGGTAGAAAAAAAATTCCCCCCATCGTGGGCGTTCCGGCTTTTTTCAGATGGGCCTGGGGACCTTCCCGGCGAATCACCTGCCCCATCTTCAACCGGCGCAACCAGGGCAACGTCACCATGCCCGCCAGCGCTACTCCCCCCGTCGCCAACCCCAGCGTCAGGCACAACACTGGCGCATTCGGGGCAACCCAGCTCAGGACGCCCAGCAAACCGGCGGCTAGACCCAC
The DNA here is from genome assembly GCA_025062155.1 of Gloeomargarita sp. SKYB120. Lineage (NCBI taxonomy): Bacteria > Bacillati > Cyanobacteriota > Cyanophyceae > Gloeomargaritales > Gloeomargaritaceae > Gloeomargarita > Gloeomargarita sp. SKYB120. The sequence goes on from JANXAM010000016.1 coordinate 17,546, forward strand.
CACTAACCAAGCGTCTCGTTTGGCAAGCAACGTCGTCATGGGCCGGCGCCGGCAAGAGATCCCACTTGCATTTTACCCCGGTGGTCAGAACTCTTCTTCTTCTTCGTCCAGCAACTCTTCTTCGAGTTCTTCGTCGTCGAACAGGTCGCCTTCGTCGCCCGTCAGTTCATCCAATCCTTCCCCATCTTCGTCCAACAAGGAACGGTAATCCGACACGGGGCTGGTATCAATCCGACCGATAGACTCCAACCAGTAGAGGATGGACGCATTGGCCGGGGTGGGAATCACATCCGCTGGCTGGTCAATGGGAATCTCCCGAAGCGTAGGAATGACCAGCGGCGGTTCATCCAGGGGATGCAATGCAGAGGATTCGGGTGTGCTCATGGACGTTTTGACTGAAAGGGCAATAAATCACAATAGCAAAATTCACTGGCGACTGTGTTCAGGACAGGGAAGCGGCTGCACCGAACGGTCAAGCCACCCTTGGGCCTGGCGCGTATGATGCAACGCCTGTTCGGGCTGGTCATGGAGGAGATAACTTAACGCCGCCGCCAATTGTTCTGCCGCCCGTGCTTTGCGGTTGTTTTTGAGGCGATGCCACTGCTCTGGCGTAATGCGCAACCGGTCGCACAAGGCCTGCACCAACTGCCGCGTTTCGGCGTCCATGACTGGGGATACAATCAAAACTGGATTTATTGTAGCGCTGGCGTTTGACAGTGAATTTATCAGAGTGGGAACAGGCCCTGGCGCAACTGGAAAACGACCTGGCCGCTCTCAAGGCGCGCTATGCCCAGATTCAACAGGCCCGCAGCACCCAGGCGGAATTGCGTCACCGGCAAGCCCACATCCGAGAACACCTGCGCCGCCAGCACGACCGGGAAGCCCAGGAAGAACTGCAACAGATTCAAAAACAACTGGCGGAATTGGAACTGGTTTTAGAAAGCCAACTCATCACGTGGAGCAGCTTCAAGCAACCCTTCTGGCAAGCCGTGCGCTTCGGGGGCCTGGGGATTCTCATCGGCGCCGCCCTGCAACAGTGGTGGTCCAGTGGCCCTTAAAAATCCCTTAAACTTGACCGGAAAATGAGACTTTTGCGAGTATGGTAGTAGCAGTGGATTGGGAGGTGTGCCATGACGCAAGCAACCGTCGAATTGAGACCGATTCCGCGCATTGGGGACCCGGCGCCGGATTTTGAGGTGATGACAACCCACGGGGTGAAGCGATTGTCCGATTACCGGGGGCATTGGGTGGTTTTGTTCTCGCACCCAGCCGATTTTACGCCGGTGTGTACGACGGAAATGGTGGGCCTGGCCAAGCTCAACGAAGAGTTTGAAAAGCGCAACGCTAAGCTGCTGGGACTCAGCGTGGACAGCATTCATTCCCACATTGCCTGGTTGGAAAACATCCGCCAGAATTTTGGGATTGAACTGCCCTTCCCCATCATCGCCGACATTGATATGAAGGTGTCGAGCCTGTACGGGATGATTCACCCAGGGGCCAGTTCCACAGCTACGGTGCGGGCGGTGTTTTTCATTGACCCGGATGGGATTATCCAGGCTTTGATTTACTACCCCCTGACCAACGGGCGCAACCTGGACGAACTCCTGCGCTTGCTGGATTCGCTGCAAACCAGCCGGGAGTACAAGGTGGCGACGCCGGCCAACTGGCACAAGGGCGAACGGGTGATTGAACCGCCCCCGAAGACCGTGGAAGAACTGCACAAGCGGCGGGAAACGCAGTATCCCGAAAAGGTGGACTTCTACCTGGTCAAAAAAGACCTGTAGCCCTGTGCTAAAAAGAGGGGGTTGACGTTTACCAGGGTGCATGGGCGAACCACTCCAGGCCAGCCGGGGCACGCGGGATATTTGGGGGGCGGAAATTCTCCTGTGGCAACGGGTGGAGCAGCAGGCGCGCGAGATTTTGGGACGGGCCAACTACCAGGAAATCCGCACCCCCATTTTTGAGGCCACCGAGCTGTTCAGCCGCGGCATCGGGGAAGGCACTGACATCGTCAGCAAAGAGATGTACACCTTCACCGACCGGAGCAACCGCAGCTTGACGTTACGACCGGAAGGCACAGCGGGAGTGGTGCGCAGCTTCATCGAACACAAGCGGTTTCAGCAGGGGGTGCAGCGGTGCTGGTATCTCGGCCCGATGTTTCGTTATGAACGTCCCCAGGCTGGGCGCTATCGCCAGTTCCACCAGTTGGGGGTGGAGGTATTCGGCAGCGACGACCCGCGCGCGGACGTGGAAGTGATCGCCCTGGCGCTGGAGCTATTGCAGTCATTGCAAGTGACGGCATTGACCTTGGAATTGAACTCAGTCGGCGACCTAGACGACCGGTGCCGTTACCGCGCCGCCCTGGTGGACTATCTCACGCCCTACGCCCAGGAACTAGACCCGGATTCCCAGGTGCGGCTGCACAAAAATCCCCTGCGCATTCTCGACAGCAAAGACCCGAAAACCCAGGCGATTCTGCAGGACGCGCCCCAGTTGCCGGATTACCTGAGTCCAGCGGCGCAGGCCCATTTTGAGCAGGTGCAGGCAGGGTTAGCGGCGCTGGGGTTTACCTATGTGCTGAATCCCCGGCTGGTGCGCGGCTTGGATTACTACACCCGGACGGCGTTTGAAATCACCACGACAGCGTTGGGGGCGCAAGCGGCGGTGGTGGGTGGTGGACGGTACGACGGCCTGGTGGAAACGCTGGGGGGACCGGCGACACCGGCGGTGGGTTGGGCGCTGGGCCTGGAACGACTGGTGACCTTGTTGCAAAAACAGGGAGATGCGACGATACCGGGACCAGAGGTTTACGTGGCGGCGTTTGGGGAAGGAACCGCCATCCTGGCGTTGCAGGTGGCCCAAAAACTCCGGCATTTGGGCTTGCGGGTGGAAATGGATGTGAGTCACAGCCCAGTCGGCAAGCAGCTCAAACGGGCCGATAAGCTGGGGAGTAAAGCCTGTGTGATCATTGGGGAAACGGAAGCGGCGACCGGGCAAATTCTGGTGAAATGGCTGGCGACCGGCGTGCAGGACGTCGTGGCGTTCCCAGCGGGATTTGCCCAGCCCGAGTGGTGGCGAGAAAAGTTGGGGACCGGACCAGCGTGACTGTACCAGCCATTTATCCAGAACTGCATGCCTTCTTAACGGGGATGAACCAAAACCCACCCACGCCCTTGAGCACCACGGAAATTGACCGCCTGATCCGCCGCATTCCCCCCACCTTTAGCGAACTGACGCCCACCGCTTGTGCGATTGCCGTGGAAATCCACAAGCAATTGCATCTGCTCAAAACGGATGTGTTGTTCTGGCAAGCGGCCCGGCAACCGGCGACCCAGACCCAGCGCTATCGCCAAATCCAGCAGCGGTTGGGGATTCTCCAGGGTTATGTGGAGCAGTTATTGAGCCTAGGCGATGGCTAAGCTGCGCGTGGTGTTTTTTGGGACGCCCGATTTTGCGGTGCCCACCCTGACGGCGTTGCTCCAGGAAGCGGACATTCAGGTGCTGGGCGTGGTCACCCAACCGGACCAACCCCAGGGGCGCGGTCAAAAAGTGCAACCATCGCCGGTCAAGCAATTAGCCCAGCAACACCATCTCCCCTGCTGGCAACCGGAGCGATTGCGCCGGGACTTAGAGACCCAAGCCATCCTGCGGGATTTAAGCGCCGATGCGTTTGTGGTGGTGGCCTACGGGCAAATCCTGCCGCCTGACGTGTTGGCCATGCCGCGCTGGGGGTGCATCAACGGCCATGCGTCCCTACTGCCCAAATACCGGGGCGCGGCGCCGATTCAATGGGCCTTGTACCATGGAGAAACCGAAACCGGCGTGACCACGATGCAGATGGATGTGGGGATGGACACCGGCCCGATATTGCTGCAACGAGCAGTGCCGGTTGATCTCTTCACCACCCTACCGGAACTATGGACCCGATTGGCCCAACTGACGGCTGAGTTGCTGGTGGAAACCCTGCACCGGTTGCCGACGTTGACCCCCCTTTCCCAGGACGATAGCCAAGCCAGCTATGCCCCCCTGTTGCGTCCCGAGCATTACGTTTTGGACTGGCGGCGTCCGGCGCTGGCGTTGCACAACCAGGTGCGGGGCTTTTATCCCGAGTGCTTTGGCGTGTTCCGGGGCCAGCGCGTCAAAGTCCTGCAAACGATTCCCCTAGCGCCCCCCCTCTTGACGACCGTGTTGGAGCGATTTCCCAACCTAACGCTCCCAGAATTGCCTACCCAGGCCCCGCCGGGAACCGTGGTCGCGCTGGTCAAAACCTTCGGACCCGTGATCGCCACCGGCGAGGGTCATCTACTGTTGCAGACGGTGCAACCCGCAGGGAAACGGGTGATGGCCGCCAGTGATTGGGTCAACGGTCTGCGCTTGGAAATAGGGGAGAAGTGGGCGGTGCTTCCCCCCCTGGACATCCACACCACCTAGTACAGGTTTTCTTCTTGGTGGGTGAGAATGGTGCAATCACCTGTGGGATAGGCCACGCAGGTCAGCACGTACCCTTGACTGATTTGGTCGTCATCCAGGAAGGATTGGTCGGATTGGTCAGGAGCGGCCCCTTCCAGCAACTTTCCGGCGCAAGTCGAGCAGGCGCCCGCCCGGCAAGAGTAAGGCAAATCTAACCCAGCTCTTTCCGCCGCATCCAAGATGTACTCATCATCAGGGCAGTCAATGGTGGTATCGATCCCCAGATCGGGATTGACCAAACGCACCTTGTACGTCGCCATAGGAGATTCTCCTCTGAATGAATGGTCGAAGACAGGGGATACACCCCATTCATCACCATAGAACGGATAACGCCACTTGTCCGCACTCAATGGGATTTGTAATCAAACGCGGATTTATCCCTAGGTTTTCTTATAGGTGGCCTGGGAGTTGGGTTATCAAGGCGACAGGAACCCCATGCATCGTCATGTCATCTACAATGCTGAGCATCCGTTGGGTCGCAGGGCACAGTAAGGGGCTTAGCCTGATTCGCACATCGTCGTTGAGCAATAAGGGGTGCGGTCACGCTGGCTACAATGGCAATCACAGGTGGACAAACGCCCATGACCACGCCTTCGCGCTTCGGGTTTAGCCAGATTCTCCAGACGTTTTATGCTGGTCAAGCGGTGGTGAAACCCGGCGCCCGCGTCCCCAAGTTATTGATTTACTACCCCGATACGCCGGAGCCGGAGGTCATTCCCCTAGTGGCGGACCAGTATTTTTTGGGGCGCAGCCGGCGCAATTGCGATATTCCCGTGCGGTCGGAGTTGGTGAGCCAGGTGCATGCCCTACTGCAACGGCAGGGACGCCGCTACGTTTGGGTGGACCAAAAATCCACCAATGGCACCTACTACCGGCGGCGGCCAATTCAGCAACACGTTTTGCGTCATGGCGACCGTTTGACCCTAGGGCCGCCCGAACTGGCGGAAGTGGTGCGCGTCGTGTACGATGACCCACCCCCCTGGTACGTGCGCACGGTGCGTTACGGGTTGGGGGGACTGGGGTTGGGCGTGGCGGCGCTGACGACCTGGGTGGCAATCGAGTGGCAAAAGGTTGACGTCACGCCGTTGCCCAGTGGCGCCCAGGGGCCGCTGGTGATTGTCGCACGCGATGGCAAAACTCCATTGACATCGCCCTGGAACCAAGACCACCGGGAACTTCCCCAGCTTGAAGATTTTTCGCCCTACCTGCCCAAGGCGGTGATTGCGTCGGAAGACAGCCGGTTCTACTGGCACCCCGGCGTGGACCCAATTGGCATCCTGCGGGCGATGGTGGTGAATCTCACCAGCGGGGAGGTGCGAGAAGGCGGCAGCACGATTACCCAGCAGGTGGCGCGCAGCCTGTTCCGGGAATACGTGGGCACGGAAGACTCCGTCGGGCGCAAGTTGCGGGAGATGGTGGTGGCTTTGAAGCTGGAAGCGCACTATGACAAAAAAACCATCCTGACGGTGTATTTGAATAAGGTGTATCTGGGGGTGGCGGGGTATGGGTTTGAAGACGCGGCGCGGTTCTATTTCGACAAGTCAGCGCGGGACTTGACCCTAGCGGAAGCAGCGACCCTGGTGGGGATGTTGCCGGCCCCCAACCGGTTTAACCCGGTCAAGGACTACGATACTGCTTTGGCGTTGCGCAACCGGGTGATTGACCGGATGGAAGCCCAAGGGATGATTACGGCGATGGAGGCCAAACGCGCCCGCCGCTCTCGCATCGAAATCAGTCCCAAGGCCAGGGCGAACCTGCAAAGTTCGTTGGCTCCCTACTTCTACGACACGGTGATGGCCGAACTGCAACAACTGCTAGGGCAACGGCTGGCGCAGGAGGGCAATTTCATCGTGGATACGACGCTGGATGTGTCGCTGCAAAAGCGGGCGCAACAACACCTGGCACGGTTTGTCGCCAACTACGGGTCGCGCTATGGCTTTGACCAGGGGGCGCTGGTGACCATGGATGCGCAAACGGGCGGGATTTTAGCCCTGGTGGGGGGCCGAGATTACCGGCAAAGTCAGTACAATCGCGTGACACAGGCCCAGCGGCAACCCGGTTCCGTGTTTAAGGTGTTTGTCTACGGCGCGGCGCTGGAGCAGGGGATTTCACCAGCAACGGTGCTGGACTGTGCGCCGCTGGTGTGGCAAGGGGTGGCCTTTGCCGGGTGCCGTTCCGGGAGTACGCCGTTGGATTTGACCCAAGGGTTGGCCTGGTCAGAAAACGTGATCGCGCTGCGCTTGGCGCAACAGGTGGGATTGCCGGCGGTGGTGGCCTGGGCGCGGAAATTGGGGATTACGTCGCCCTTGAACCCAGTGCCAGGGCTGGTACTAGGTCAGAGCGAAGTGACGCCCCTGGAGTTAACCGCTGCGTTTGCTGTCTTAGCCAACCAGGGCGTTAGAACAGTTCCCCATACCATTTACCGCATCCGCGACAGCAGCGATTGTACCGACCGCAGCCGCCCGGAGACCTGTCGGGAGATCTACCGTGCGCCGGGGGGTCAACCGGTGATAGCGCCGGAAGTCGCCATGACCCTAACCCACATGTTGCAAGCCGTGGTGACCCAAGGAACGGGTCGGGCTGCGTTTTTAGGACGGGGCGAAGCAGGCAAAACGGGTACCACCAACGACGCGCGGGATATGTGGTTTGTGGGCTACATCCCGGGGGGCTTGGTGACGGGCATATGGCTGGGCAATGACCAGAACCAGCCCACGCGGGGAAGCAGTGGTTTGGCGGCCCAACTCTGGGGGGAGTACATGGGCGGGTTATGACGGCACCCGTGTTTGGCCAGATGCGGCGGCGCTTGGCGCTGTGGTACACGGGGGTAACGGCGGTGCTAGTGGTGCTGTTTGCCGTGGCTGGCTATGGCTATGTGCAGGCGACCTTGAGCGAGCGCATTGACGACACGTTAGACCACGTGGTGGAGGTGGTGCGGGCCACATTACCAGCAACCCCACCGGTATGGCCCACGGATGTGGATGAAGACCAGGTGGCGCTGGAATGGTTTGCCCCAACGGGTGAGCGACTGTGGAGCACGCTGGATATGACGGTGGTGCCGCCGCTGCATCCCGGGCCCTGGCGAGAAACGGTGAGCATTGGGGGTGGGGAAGCGCTGCGCCAGGTCACGCAACCCATCTACCGGGACGGCGAGTTGTTGGGCTATGTGCGAGTCAGTCATCCCTGGTTTGAAGTCACCAAACCCATCCGCCAGTTGGTGCGGGATTTAACGGTGGGCGGGATAGTGGCCCTGGCGCTGGTGGGCATCGCGGGCTGGTTCCTAGCGGGATTGGCGCTTGCGCCGGTGCGACAGTCGTACCAGCAGTTGGAGCAGTTCACCGCTGATGCGTCCCACGAGCTGCGCAGTCCCCTGGCGAGCTTGCAGATGAACTGGGAGTTGCTCCACAGCCAGTACGGCGACCAGCCCCAAATCCGCGCGATGGGCCATCTCATTCAACGCTTGGGACGCTTGGTGGACGATTTGTTGTTCCTGGCGCGACAGGACACCCAGGGCATGGGCGCGGGCGAACCCTGCGTTGTGAATGAGGTGGTCAAGGACGTGCTCGCCGAACAAGGGGCGCTGGCTGCAGCTAAAGGGGTGCACATCCAGGTGGAACCGGCTCCAGAAACCTTGCTGGTCTGGGGCAATCGCCAGCAGTTGCTACGCTTGTTGACCAATGTGGTACGCAATGCCTGGCAATACACGCCGCCGGGGGGCCAGGTCACGGTGCGCAGTCGCAGTGAAGGGCAGGACGTGGTGATAGAAATTCAAGATACGGGCATCGGCATTCCCCCCCAGGAGTTGCCGCGGGTGTTTGACCGGTTTTACCGGGTAGACCGGGCGCGGGAATGGGGAGGTGGCACCGGCTTGGGGTTGGCCATTGCCCGCAGTATTGTCCAGGCGCACCGGGGCACCATTCACCTGCACAGCCAACCGGGACAGGGGACGCTGGTGACGATCACGCTTCCCCGCTTCAAAGGGGCAACTCATCGGGAGCCGGCAACCCAGCGGTCACACCCAAATTCAACAACGCCGCCCAACTATCGTCTCTGACGCCAGCATCCCCATCCTGCAAACCAGCACGCAGGGCTTCCACCACCTGTAAATAGAGCGCTTCCGGCAATTGCTCGACCGGCAACTGTCCCAACGCCCACGTGCAATTGCTCCGCACCGCCGCCACCGGGTCCTGTTGCAACGTGTGACAGAGCACCGGTACCACCTGGGGGATGAGCGCCGGATGGGCTTGCAACAGGGGAACCAGCGCACTGGCCGCCCACAGCCGCACCGCCGGAATATCGCCTTGCAGCGCTTGGAGCACGGTCGTCACCGCTTGCGCATCCCGGCTGTACCCCAGCGCCCAGATGATCCCTTTGCGCACATAGCCATTGGCTTCTTGGCGCCACTGCTGAATCAGTGGTTGCACTGCGGCAGGGGTGGGATTGCGGCCCAGGGCATAGGCCGCGCTCAACCGCACCAGGGGACAGGCATCCTGTAGCAAGGGAATCAACCGTTCACCCGCCCGCTCATCCTGGAGTTCACAAAACGCCCGCGCTGCCTGCATCCGTTGCCAGGGGTCGGCAGCCGTCAATTGCGCCAGCATGGCCTCCGGGTCGGGTTGCGGCGTTTCTGGCCAATCATCCAGGGGACTGGCCCAGTCGGGGGCGTCGTCGCTGAACATCGCCTGCACAGTTGAGCGCCTGAGGTGAACCCATTATAGAATCTAACCCTGGCGTATCCCCCGGTACTGCATCTGCCGGCGCAGGGCAAACTTGCGGGTGAGATGGGGAATATCGCCCCGGTGCCCGACCACAATAAGCGTATCCCCCGCCTGGATAACCGTGTGCCGGTCAGGATCTTTGATCAACGTGCCATCAGCTCGGCGCAGCGCCACCACAATAAACGCCCGGTCCCCCCGCACTTCCACATCGGCAACGGTTTGATTCACCAGCGCGCAGTTTTCCGGCACCAGCAGTTCATCCATGCGCAGGTGAATTTCCCCCAAGACTTCGTTAATCGTGCTCCGACCATCATTGCGGTCGAAAAAATCCAGCGTGGCCGGGTGGGTAATCAAATAGGCCAAGCGCAACGCCCCGATGGTGGCCGGCAACACTACATGGTCTGCCCCTGCTAGACGGAGCTTGCGTTCGGTGGCTGGAAATTCCCCCCGCGCCAGGATGGTCAACTTCGGGTTTAATCCCCGCGCCGTCAGCGTCACAAACACATTCAGCGCGTCATCCGGCAAGACGGTAGCCAACGCCCGCGCCCGCTGCACCCCCACCCAAATCAACGTTTCTTCATCTTCAGCATTACCCAAATGCGCCAGATAGCCGTGTTCTGTGGCTTCACGGATCCGTTCTTCGTTGTAATCCACGATGATTAGGGGCAAACCTGACCCGCGCACCCGTTGCGCCAGAATCTGTCCCATGCGCCCGTAGCCACAGATGATCACGTGGTCCGTGAGTTCCATAATTTTCTGGTTCATACGTTGCGACTCCAAGACTTGCTGAATTTCGCCTTCGGTGACAAATTGCACCAGGGCGCCGATCATCCCCACCACCGTCACGCTGCCCAGGATAATCATCAGCATAGTAAAAAGCCGTAATGTTGGTGTATTGATAGGCCGCACTTCCCCGTACCCAATCCCAAAAATGGTAATCACCACCATGTACAGGGCATCCAGCAGGGGCCAGCCTGCGAGCAGCCAGTAGCCCAGCACCCCTACCACCAGCAATCCCACAAACGCCAGCACAAAAAATATCAGGTTGCGTAACCCTGGCGACACCCACCAGTGTTCCCGCACGAAACGGGGGTTCATGAGCGTGGTCAGGGAGCGACGTGGCATGAGCGTTCCCCCAAAGGCCTTTGCCTACGATGCTAACGACAAATTCCCTAGTGTTGACGGTTAGTTATCGCAGGTGTACCATTCACTAGTCGCTGGACAAAACTATTTAACTGATCAGGGTTAGTAACCACTGCTAAAACCGGTGGTCTAAAACACCCTTTAATCAAGGGGCGGCACCCATTCAAACAGTAAGCAACGGCTTTGCATATGGGGTGACCGTTGTTTCAGATAGAGTAACTCAATACCCACGACATAGCCCTTCTCATCATAGTCCAGGATTCAGCCTGGTGCGACCTCTTCAGATGAATAGGCCGGTGTCTCATTTAGGTTGAGATAGAGCGCATTCGCTTGTTCATCAACTTTTAACTTCATCAGAGCTTCCTCCTACGATCAAAAAAGCAGTGACGACATGGGGTGGCTGCTTCCGCCTATTAACAATGACCCGTAAAGTGCGATTACCAAACTCTGGAATAGGTGCTATAGCAAAAAACATTTGAGCTGGCGTGTTTGAGCAGCGGGCAAGGCAAAAGCGTCAAGGCCTCTAGTTGTAGCTCATGCCAAACATTGTGTGCTTAGCTATAGGCGGTGTTCAAGGTCTGCACAACAGCATCATCCTCTACTTGTTCAGGATAAAACAAAACCCGTTCTAGCCACTCTAGAGCAATTTGCCGCTTAACCAGAACGTCACGCGCGGGTCGAGTGAGAACGTAGTTCATTACAGCTAAGCCACTTCCAGCGGTGGGACTTTGCCCTGCGACCCTAAGAACTGACAACTGTACTCAGCTATAGCAATAGCTTTATCGCACGCTCCGGCGGTCATAAATTTTCCACGTATCTTCCACGCGCCGCAGGTCAAACCGGTACGTGTCACGGTCAATTTTGCGCTGGCGTAAACGGCCCCGGCGATACATGCTCAATTCCTCTTGAACCGCGACATCTAGGATCATCCGGTCGGGCGTAGAACTGAGCACGCGCAGCAGGCGGATTTGTTTATCGCCATAGCGATAATACACCTGGTTTTTGCGCAGCCAATCCACCGAGCCGTTGGGTTTGGAGACATCATGCCAGGCCGGTCCTGTGAGAAAATTTGCCGCCAAATCCAGGTCGTAAGGGGGTGCAAAAATGGTCTTTTTCGCTTCCAACCAGGCCTCAATTAGCGCTAGAGCTTCCTGCTCCGTCAATACGGATGGGGGACTGGGCGCTACAGCAACCTTACTCCCACCACCACCGCTGGCTGGCGTTGGGGTTGCTACTGGCTGCGTCCCTTGGTCTGACGGCGCTGAACTGGGTCGTGACAGCACAAACAGAATGGCTCCTCCACCGACAATGACCCCTAAACTCAAGCCCAAGATGAGCAAGAGCACCCCCTGGGAAGGACGGGCATCCGGTTGGGGGCGAGTTGCCAAAACTGGCATCACTTCTGTTGGCGCCAAGGCTGCTGGAGCCAAGACCGCTAGCACTTGTCCTGCATGAAGAAACTCCCCAGCCAGCATCCGCTGCAGCGTTTGTTTGAGTAAGGGCGTCACACCCGCCGGACACAGGTCTTGCCAGGACGCATCCACTTTGGTTGGGGGATAACCCGTCAACAAGGTGATTGCCGCCCGCGCCAGGGCCACCACATCCTGTTGGGGTGTAGCTGTCGGGGAAATACGGGTTGGCGGCGCTAGGAAACACCCCTGGCTGGTTTGGTGAATGGTGGATAAATTCACGTTTCCATGGGCCTGCTGGCGGTCATGATAGGACTGGAGTTGCGCGAGAACTTGCTGCAACAGCGTCGTAACCTGGGATTCGCTCAAGGGTTGCCCGTCCCGCTCCAAGAGAATTTGCCGGTAGGAAATGGCCGCCACCGCCCGACGTACCCGTGACTCCCCTTCTCCCAGTTTAACCGGGCAAATAGCGGGCCAATAAAGGACGCAATTTCTCAATCGTCGCCGCCGGCACCTTATCCAGGGGGGTCAAAATCGCGTTTTTCAACGCCCGGTGCGCTTTGGATGCGGGGGGCGATTGGGCAATGCGCCGCACTGCTTCCCGAATTACCGCCTGGGCATTGGTCACATTTTGCTGCAGGTTGGCAATGACCATCTCCACGGACACGCTGGCGTGCTCCGGATGCCAACAGTCGTAATCAGTAGCCAGCGCCAACGTTGCATAGGCAATCTCTGCTTCGCGGGCGAGCTTGGCTTCCGGCAAGTTGGTCATGCCGATGACGGTGGCCCCCCACTGGCGATAGAGTTCCGATTCGGCGCGGGTGGAAAAGGCCGGCCCTTCAATGCACACATACGTCCCGCGCGGATGCACCGTCACCCCTGGCAGGTTCAACGCTTGGATAGCGTCCACCAGGACTTGGGCCAGCGCCGGGCACACGGGCTGTTCAAAGGTGATATGGGCGACAATCCCCTCGCCAAAAAACGTGGAAATCCGGTTGCGCGTGCGGTCAATGAACTGATCCACCACCACCAAATCCAGGGGTTTGACTGATTCCTGTAACGACCCCACTGCCGACACCGAAATGATGTATTCCACCCCCAGTAATTTCATGGCGTAGATATTGGCGCGGGCAGGCAATTCCGTCGGCAACAGATGGTGATGACGGCCATGACGCGCCAGAAAGGCCACCGGTGTCCCGTCCAACTTCCCAATCAAAAACGCATCCGATGGGTCGCCAAACGGGGTCGGGATGTGATGTTCCTCCACATCGGTGAGGGCTTCCATCTGGTACAACCCGCTACCGCCGATGATGCCAATCTTGACCTGGGGAAGCGCCATAGGTTTTGCCTGGGACAATTTGGTTGTACTGTAGCACGGCTTGGGGAACTCTGAACGGCTCCGCCCGTCTCAGTAGCCAGTATTGCGCTCAAGGTTTCACAACCGTGATGGATATATTTTTGTTGCCAGTCCTGCTAGGGCTGGTGGTGGTCATTCCTGTCGTGCGTCCAATGGCGGTGCCCCAGTCGCTCATGTCGGCAGAACTCAACCTGACACCGACCCAGCAACAGCGGCTTCAGGAAATTCACACCCGCGCCCAGGATAACGCTTTAGCCCTGCTCACGCCCGACCAGCAAGCCCAGTGGACGCCCGACAGCCTCTGGCAGAACACCTCGCATCTCGACTTGACCCCGGAACAGCGCCGACAACTAGCGGCTTTACGCCTGCGCACCCTGAGTCAGATGTACCAGGTGCTTACTCCCGCCCAGCGGCAACAGTGGCAGGCGCAGCGTTAGGCAACCCCGGTCGCAACGTTAGATACAAGGCGGCACCCACCGCAGGTAGTAGCATCAGCGCTAACCACCCTCGGTGCGTAAGACCCCGGCGTTGTAGGTCATCCCAGGCCGCCACTGGAAACAACAGCCACAGCAGGGTGAAATCCAAACTCATTACGTGGATAAACCGGTTGGTTTGAAACGCATCCCACCAGTCCGCCCAGCTCCCCTGTGCCAGACCATACAGCAGCAAGCCCAGCGACAATAGCAACCACACCCCGCCCACGATACGGCTGTTCCAAACGCGCAACAGGAGCGATTCCGACCCTTGCCAGCGGGGAAACGGGCGGCGCAACGCCAAGTAGGGCAATAGGGCAAACGCGCCCACCGCAAACGACAGCGTGACAAACGGCCAGGCCGGAATTTTTTGCCCACGTCCATCCGTGAGCAACACACTGGCGTACATGCCCGGCCACACCCCCATGAGATTGAACAGGGCCACCACCAGGGGATTCACGCCTTCCACCTGAAACTGAATCAAACGCTGGATGAATTCCCACGTATCGGGTTGCGGCGGCGGCGCTCCCAGAAATGCATAGCTCACAAACCCCAGCCACAACAGCCCTAATCCCAGTTGTTGCCAGCGCATCGCGGTATCCCCTTGACCGTCTCTAACGTAGCACAAGGATTTCCAGTAACATAAAGAACCTACAGCGCTTGCGAGTGACCCCATGCCCTACTTCCCCCCGCGCCAGACCACGTACAACTATTTGCAGCATCTTGTCTTGATGTACGGTCATGCCAGTCAACCCTGGACCATAGCCGATTTACAGTTTTATGTCGCCCATCAATCCCCTAGCGGCGTCTGGCACGATTGGTTGTTTGATTCCTTTTTGTTCTTGAATATCACCAGCCGCAATGGCCGGGATTATCGCGCCGATATTAATGTGGGTACGACCATGAGTGGGGAAGGGGATTTTTTTGCCGTGTGTTCCCCCCAACCCGCCGGCGTCCAAGAGTGGGAAGAACTCCTGGATTTTTACGCCGCTACCTTGCGCACCCTAGACCAAACCATTGCCGAATTGCTCCCCCATATCCCCACCCCTTTACCCCACAAGCGCAATGCCGTTTTGATGATTCCCTATCCCCACATTACCCAGACTGATTTTGGCTACCAGGGCTGGAATTTTTCCACCCAAGGGCAGAATCTCGACCGTGCCACCCGTCAGCGTCTAGCGGCTTGCCAATGGTTTATCAGTGAACTCCAAAAACGCTTGCCCCGTCTCAATTACGTCCATATTTTGGGGATGTATTGGATGTTTGAAACCGTGTTTCGTTGCTGGGATGTGGACGACCACTGGTTGCTCAAAGAACTACGCCGGTTTATTCATCAGATGGGGTGGGCCTTTTTCTGGATTCCCTTCTACAGCACCTACAACATTCACCTGCTGGATGATTACCAAAACTATTACTTTGACGTGGCCTTTTTGCAACCCAATTACATGTTTTATCAACGGGGGGTGAATCTGGCCCAAGCCGCCCAAGCTGCCCAGCAACGGGGAGCCGGTATTGAAATGGAATACTACCTGGAACTGGATGAACCCATTGCCGTGCAGGGCGAACGCCAGCGGCGCTTTCGGGAATATCTCAACGGGGGCGTTCTCTACGGCTACATGACCGAATCGGCCTGCGCGTACTTTCTCGGGCAACGGTCACTAGAGCGCATGGCGGTGCATGACGACCCCCAAGAGCGGGAATTTTACCAAGATATTTATGATTTTTTACGGGGCACCTACACGCCGAAACCGCTACCTTAAATGTGAGGGGATTGACCGATGCACCATGCCGCCCGAAACCGTACCCACCGAAATCCTGCTCAACCCTTCCACGGAACCCCTGGGGGAGTTTCTGTTGCCCAACCAACCCCAACCGGGTCACGCGGTGGAAGTCAACGGCCAGCTCTATACGGTTTTGGAACGCCGCCATCGCTACCAATACCGGGGAGGACGCTACCAACTCCACAAAATGGCTCTGCTGGTGCAAATCGCGCATCCCGACCGCAACCGCTGGCGGGGCAAATGGATCATTGGCGATGGACGCTGTAAATACAATGCCCTATCAGAATTGATACGCTGTGCTGTAAATCCCTTGGGGCCATGCCAAGGCTGTGCGAGTTTTGAGCCGGCTTCCGGTACAATCGCAGATGGCGCGTCGGGCAAATAAATTGCGGTGTTAGATATTAGATTGATTCGGGAGCAGCCGGAACAGGTGGCGGCGCGGTTGGCGACCCGTCAGGTAGATATTGATTTGCAACCCATCCTAGCGTTGGACGCCCAGGTGCGCCAGCGGGAAAAGCAGCGGTCCCAGCTCCAGGCCGAAAGCAATGAGATTGGCAAGCAGGTGGGGCAACTGATGCGCCAGGGGGCTGACCCAGAAACGGTGGCGAAACTGCGGGAGCGGGGGCAAGAAATTAAACATATCCTGGCAACGCTAGAGCAAGAAGAACGGGAACTGCGACACCAACTGCAGGAATGGCTTTTGCAATTGCCGAATTTACCTGCGCCAGATGTGCCCGTCGGGAGTGATGAAACGGCGAATGTGGAATGTTATCGCTGGGGGGATGAATACAAACCAAAAACCGACGTGTTGCCCCACTGGGAAATTGCGGAGAAATTGGGGATTTTGGAGACGGAACGAGCCACTAAAATTGCCCAGAGCCGGTTTGTGACCCTGTGGGGGGCGGGAGCGGAACTGGAGCGGGCCTTGATTCAATGGATGCTGGCGCAACATATCGCGCGGGGCTATGTGGAAGTTTTGCCGCCTTTTTTGGTCAACAGTCAAGCACTCACTGGCACGGGTCAATTGCCCAAATTTGCCCAGGAAAGTTTTGCTTGTCGGGATGACGATTTGTGGCTGATTCCTACGGCGGAAGTCCCTGTCACTAATCTCTACCGGGATGAAATTTTAAGCGCTGAACAATTGCCGATTTATCACTGTTCCTGGACGCCTTGTTTTCGCCGGGAAGCCGGAAGTTATGGCCGGGATACGCGGGGACTCATTCGCCTGCACCAGTTCAATAAGGTAGAGCTGGTCAAAATTGTGCGTCCCGAAACATCTCCCCAGGAACATGAGCAATTGGTGCGGGATGCGGCGGTGTTATTGGAAGCGCTGAAATTGCCTTACCGGGTGGTGGAATTGTGTACGGGAGATTTGGGGTTTGGGGCGCAAAAGTGCTTTGATTTGGAGGTGTGGTTGCCGTCGCAGAACATGTACCGGGAAATTTCCAGTTGCTCCAACTTTGGCGATTTCCAGGCGCGGCGGGCAAGCATTCGCTACCGCGAACCAGGAAAAAAGGGAACGGAATTTGTGCATACGCTCAACGGTTCGGCGCTGGCGGTGGGACGGACCATGGCGGCGATTCTGGAACACTATCAACGTCCGGACGGTCGCATTCAAGTCCCAGAAGTGTTGCAACCGTTCTTGGGGCGAGACGTGCTATGAAGTTGGGGGATTGGTTTGGCTTAATCGTTATACTGATCGCCCTGTATATCCTGTGGGAAATCCGGTTTTTGTTGCTATTGGTTTTTGCGGCGGTGGTGCTGGCGGTTGCCTTGGATGGCGCGGTGAATTTTCTGCGGCGGTGGAAAATTTCCCAGGGGGTAGCCATTGCCATTACGATGCTGACGTTGTTGGGCTTAATTACCACTTTAATTAGCCTGCTGGTGCCCCCCTTCAGTAAAGAGTTTGAAGAGTTGGTCAAGCTGTTGCCCAAGGGGTTTCAAGCTCTAGCCCGCTGGTCAGAAGATTTACAAATGCGGCTGTTTGGTGAAGAGATACTGGACATCGCGGCCAATGGAGATTTCTTGCGCCAATTGCAGGCGTTATTGCGTCCGGTTTTGGGGCAATGGGTCAATTTCTTTTTTGATACGATTGGCGGGGCTTTATCTGTCATTTTAATCCTGGTGCTAGCCGTGATGTTTCTTGCTGATCCAGGCACCTATCGCCGGGGATTTATTCGGCTTTTCCCATCCTTTTATCGCAACCGGGTGGATACCATCTTGCGGCGCTGTGAAGTGAGTTTGCGGTCCTGGATGGTGGGGGCGCTCACCGCCATGTCGGTGGTGGGAATTTTGAGTTTTACTGGCCTGTCCATCTTGCGGGTTCGCCTAGCCTTTGCCCATGCCTTGATTGCCGGTTTGTTTAATTTGATTCCCAACATTGGCCCGACGGTGAGTTTGATTCCCCCGACGGTGGTAGCCGCCTTAGATGCACCCTGGAAAGCTATTGCAGTGGTGATTTTGTATTTTCTGATCCAGCAAACGGATGCTTACTTGGTCACGCCCTATGTGATGTCCCAGCAGTTAGCATTGCCCCCCGCTTTAACGCTGATAGCTCAGATTTTTTTCACGACGTTTTTGGGGTTGCCGGGGTTGATTCTGGCGCTGCCCTTGCTGGTGGTGTGCCGGGTCTGGATTGAAGAAGCTTTGATTAAGGACGTGCTGGACCCGTGGCAACAGCGCCGGTGTTAGCCCGCAGCCAGGTTTCGATGCCCTGGGCCAGGGTTTGCGCCAGTTGCCGTTGCGCCTGGGGATTCACGATCCATTCAAACTCCTGGGGGTGAATCATAAAGCCCAGTTCCAACAAGACGGCGGGGCAAATCGTAGGACGGGTCAGGGCGAGATTTCCCCAGAAAACCCCGTAGCTGGGACGCCGGGCGTGCTGGGTCAGGTAGTTGTGCAAAAAAATGGCCATGTCTTGACTCTGGGGGTGATACCAAAACGCGCCGATGCCCTGGGTAGCCCAGACGTCGCCCGCATCCGGTAGGGCATTGTAGTGCAGGCTGAGGGCCAGATGGGGTTGCAGCTCCTGGATCATTCGCACCCGTTCGGCCAAAGGGACGTCTATATCCTGAGTGCGGGTGAGAAGGACATCGGCTCCCCGTCGTCGCAACTGCTCCGCCAGTAGCAGGGCGATTTGCAAGTTCACCTGCTTTTCGGGGGTGCCATCTGGCCCCAAGGCTCCCAGATCGTCCGGCCCCCCGTGCCCAGGGTCAAGCAGGATGCGAATGCCCTGAAGCGAATGGGCGGCCAAACGGGGCGGATGCCGGATGCTGAGGATCAACACACTGTCCTGGTAGCGAACGCGATAGCCCCAGGCTTGGGGTGTGGGCAAATAAAAGCTGTAGCGGATGTGGGTGGGCGCTGCCTGTTGCCAGGTAAAGGAACGCACGGCGGGGCTGGGGTCCAAGCGAATGAAATCCGTCTGGGCAGTGGCGTGCCACAGGGTGAGGTGCAACGCACCGGGTTCCTGGTGAATTTCGATGGGGATGGGCGTCGCCAGGGGAAAATAGATGTCCGTCCAGTCGGGTTGGATAACCGTGCGCACGCCCCGGATGGGGGTCTGGGGTAAGTTAGTGCTCGGTTGAATGCTCACTTGGCGGCGCTGGACCCAGCCCCCGTAGCGCAGGCGTAACCAATCCCCTTCCCAACCTGTGATTTGGTCTTGCGTGCCGGCGGGCAAGGGCGTCAAGCGGGAGTGGTCGGTGCTCGGGCCGGTGCGGGCAATCCCTTCGGTTTGGAGTATGGCAATGTCTAGGCGATTGGGGTCGAGAATGGTCACAGTACCAGGACTGCGCCAGGTTTGCGTTCCCCAGACCAGTTCCGGTTGTCCCCACGTGCCTGGCTGGTCAATTCGTAAACAACCGCGGTAAAGAGCTGGCGCAACACCTGGGGGTTGACCATCAAGCAAAACGGCGGCGTTATCCCAGGGTTGCGAACTGGGCACTGGCGACAATTCCACCTGCCACGCACCCAACCGCACCTGCAGCGGCGCAACTGGCGGCGAAACCACGGCCTGAAAACACAGGGGTTCACCGGGCAAACGGGCGACATCCACTGCCGGCGCTAAGGGAGTCGTCTGCACCACCGGAGCGACCCGCTGGACGGTCAACGCTAGGGTCTGGGAACCCGCCTGCACCGTGATCCGGTTATCCCCCAGCGCCAGGGGAACCGAAGGCGCAAAGTGACCGGCTGTTGAGCGTTTGACCGGTTCCCCATTGACCCAGACTGGTTCGCGGGGGTCGTGGGTGCCAATCACAAAAATGCGGGGCGCTGTCGTCTGATGACCAGGGGGTGGGTACACCACACGCAGGGCCTGCACCGGTTGCGCGACCAATAGGACAAGGCCCCCTAGCCACCCACGTCCCACTACCGGCGCCGGGGCACTTTCGCCAGGAAGTCCAACTCCTGCACGCGCACAGTTGTAGTGGGTTGAGGTCTGGTATCTAATTGCTTTGCCAAGGAACGGTAAAGTGCTGGGTCGCCCGCTTTGGGGAACACTTGCCGGCGCGTTTGGGATTGCTGCTGGTAGAAACGAATCAGCACATAATTCCAATCAATAAAGCCAATGCCTTCCTTCGCGCGATAATTGCCGTCGTAACGGGGCGTGACCAGGTTAAACGGACGGCCTTGCATCCGGCGGCGCTGGTAGGGCACCACGTTATCGCCAAAGTTTTCCGTGTATTCGTCGCTATCTACCAGTTCATTTACAAAACCGCGAAACCCCTGGGTGGCAATACGAATCGACCAGGCAATCGTTTCTTCTTTGTTGTAGGCGGCTCGTCCCAGAATCCGCCGCAAGCAAATGTCCACCAACCGGTAATTATTATTGGGTTCCACCACCAGCCGGTAGAACGGGTCCGACTGCGCCAAACCCCGAATGAAATCCCGCACGGTAATAGCTCGGTTTTTCAACTGGGACTCTAAGGTCACTTGGCGACAGGCTTGTAAAATCACATGCTCGCTAAAAATTTGCCGGTAAGCCGCCCAAATCAGGGCATCCATTTCATCTGGTGTACTGACATCTTCCAGACGGTAAATGCGCGGGCTGTCTTCGTTCATCTCGGCACGGCCAAAGTCCCGCACCCGATGGTTTTGCGTCGTCGGTCGGTAGGCAAGCAACGGTAACGTCATGGACACCAACTCCAGTCAGGGACTTCCTTCAGCGTAGGTCAAGGGGTTCCCCACCGTCCCCAAAAGTAACACAATGTTAAGTTAGTCCGAGGGGGAGCGGCGGCGTAAAAACTGGCCGAGCTGCACCGCCTGGGCCATCCCCTGTAACAGCAACAGCCCAAAGCCAATCAAGGGCAAAGTTTTCACCCAGTAGCGCGGGAGGCCGCCAGGGTCAGGGGATTGTTCACCCATTTGCCAGGAGGCCATGACAGGAGGAACCGTCACCCAAAGCAGCAGGGCGGCAAAGGGCAACAGAAACAGGAGCGTTCCCCACAGGTCGATCCAGGCGCGGCGGCGTTCTGACCAGCGGTTGTACAGCACATCGACCCGCACATGGCCGTTGTGATGGAGAGTGTAGGCAGCCCCCAGCAGGAAAATCGCGCTGAATAAGTACCACTGCAATTCCAAAAAAGCGTTGGAGCTGAGATTGCGGCCAACGGCCCGGCCCACGTAGCGACCGACCACATTCCAGGCTCCCACCAGCACCAGCAGGGGAACCAAGGCCATGGCGACTTGACCGGCCCGCTGACTTAAACGGTTAATCCACAACACCCAGCGCATGTCCCCAGCATAGCCTGTTGCCAGGTGTGATTCAAGATTGTTAATATAACTAATGCGTCAACGATGGGGTGTCGCCAAGTGGTAAGGCAGCTGGTTTTGGTCCAGCCATTCCGAGGTTCGAATCCTTGCACCCCAGTTCTTCTCCGGCTTTAGATGAGCGCCCGTCCAGTCCTGGCCCTGGATTTTGACGGGGTTTTGTGCAACGGCTTAAACGAATACTTCACCGTCAGCGCGGCGGTCTATCGCCAGTTGTGCCCAGAAGTCGGCTGCACGGGCCGTCTAGAGTCGTTTCGGGAAGCGTTTTACCAATTGCGACCGGTGGTGACCCATGGCTGGGAAATGCCGTTGCTGTTGCATGGGTTGGTGATGGGTGCAGACCCGCAAACCCTAGCGAGTGATTGGCCCCAGGTGCAACAACAGCTACTGGCGGAAACGGGGTGGTCGCCCCAGGAACTCGGCCAAGCGGTGGATAGCACGCGCGATGCCTGGATTGCCCAGGATGAAAAGGGGTGGTTGGCCTTGCACACGTTTTATCCTGGCGTGGTGGCCCAGGTGCAGCGGTGGCTCACGCAAGCCCCATTCCAGCCCGTGATTGTGACGACCAAGCAGGAGCGATTTGTGCAGGCGCTGTGGCAAGGTGTGGGAGTGACTTGGCCGGCGGAATGGCTCTACGGAAAAACCCAGGGAGAACCCAAGACGACTACACTGCAACGGTTGCA